>JAHISN010000051.1 GCA_018818265.1 Patescibacteria group bacterium
CCAATGACTGACTTTGAACAGCAATATCCTGATGTTACTTTTATTTATATGACCGGTCATTTGGATGGCTCTGGAGTCGATGGAAATTTGCGTCAGCGGAATGACCAAATAAGAGATTATGTTAGAGAAAACGATAAGGTGTTATTTGACTTTGCTGACATTGAAAGACATGATCCTAACGGAGTCGATTACCCCAATGAAACCGACAGTTGCGGCTGGTGTTCTTCATGGTGTTCAACTCATTCATGCCCATCTTGTGATAGCTGTGCCCATTCTCATTGTTTTAACTGTTATCAAAAAGGTAAAGCTTTTTGGTGGATGATGGCAAAATTGGCCGGGTGGGGTGGTGCAACCCCAACGCCCACGCCAATATCAACCCCAACTCCCACCTCCACCCCTGCGCCTACCTCACAATCCTCAACTCCCGGTGATTTGGATGGAGACGGGAATGTAGATATTTTTGATTTGGTTATCGTTGGCAATAGTTTTGGGAAAAGTCCTGGGGAGTCGGGCTACGATCCTCGGGCTGATGCTGACACAAGCGGCGGGGCGATTGATATCTTTGATCTGATCATCGTCGGGAGTCATTTCGGGGAGGGATAAGAAACTGATTTAAGCCTGTATTTTGTACCTCTTCCTTTCCCTACTCTTTCAATAAACCCTAACATTTCTAAATTATTTAGTCTGGAAACAAGTGTTTGCCTAGAAAGGCTGATAAATTGGCGGAGTTGGCCGCTTGATAGGTCTCCTGCCCTTAATCTCTGTAATATTTTCTCGCTAACATCGTCCAGCTTTACTTCCGGCCTTACTTTTTTGAAGATAACCCGGGTAGTGAAGGGTTTTGTCACAAATGAGACATCTACCAACGGATGTTCCTTACATTCTTTTTTAATCTTGATTATCCCTCCGCCATATTTTTCCGTTAAGCCTAAGTCGTACATATATTGTGAGAGAATTGGATTTCGGGGTTTGTGTTCTGGCTTTTCCGGTGTTACGCCTGGGGGAAACGAACCCGGGTTTTTAATTTCAATTCTGTCCGGGAAAATGAAGATGGTTACCTCCGAAGCGTCAAAATAATTGCGGTGAATTAGAGCATTGATTAAAGCTTCCCTTAAAGAAAAAAGAGGGTATTCAAAGACCTCTCCTCTTTTAAACCCTATCCGGAAGCCGCCGATTGTTTTTAAATTGGCTACCCAGTATTTTTCTACGTCTCTGACGATCTTGGATAGGGGGCCCGAAAACTCCTTCGCATCTTTGTAGTTCTGCATCTCTTCATCTTCGAACCAGATCAGTCTTGCTTTAGCGAAAGAATAAAAATCAGTCGGGTCGCTGGTGAAAAAAAGTACTCCGGCGTTAGTTAAAAAGGATTTGCCGTTTTTCTTCTCTACCGCTTTAATTTTCTGAGCATTTTCCCATACACCCGGTAAAGGTCTTACCCCCCTTGTTTTCTCTCTTATCGACAGGTAATTCTCAATTAGATTCCTGTCAGCCGCCTTGGCCTCGATTTTACTTGACTGCTCGTCAAAGAAGATTTTTAGAGATTCGGCTGATTTTTCCAAAATTTCTGAGATTGAGAGAGGTCGATTGTTTCCTCCAACTCTAATATAAACAATATTCTTAAAAGATAAAAGGCGGCTCGAAGGAAGAACTTTTATCCCGATTATTGTTTTCGTTCCAATTTTGATAGTCTCGGTAGAAACTTGCGGCGCTGGTACAATTCCTGCAAAGCTGTCAAAAACTTTTTGTTTTGCCTTTTTCCCTTTAACCCCCGTGATCTGGCCATTATCGTCAACTCCAACAAGAACAATGCCGCCCGATGTATTAGCAAAAGCACAGACAACCTTGCCCAAGTCGGTGATGGAGATTTTGAATTCAATATTTTCTCCCTCTCCCTGTTTTATGATTTCGATAACTTCCGATATTTTCATCCACTTGACAATACATCATCTTTAAGTAAATCGTCAAGGGTTAATTGTCCAATCCCGCCTGACGAATATGCGCCTTCTGCTTCTGGAAGCGGGAGAGGTTATGATTACACCCTTGTTTTAGCTGCTAGAGGAGAAATTTCCTTTAATCCCACCCCCTTTCCGCTCAACCCGGGATGGGAATGGAGGGGTGAATATTTTTGATCTGGTTATAGTTGGTAATAGTTTTGGGAAAAGTCCTGGGGAGTCGGGCTATGATTCTCGGGCAGATGCTAACGCAAGCGGCGGGGCGATTGACATTTTTGATTTGATTACGGTCGGGAGTCATTTTGGGGATGTGGGGTAGTTCTTGTAGGCTCGATGGGCAGGACTTTGGGATGCTGCTTCAGGTATAATAGAAGTATGAATCAACTACTTAAGGTTACTTTCAAGCTTCTTTGTTTGACCATTTTTGTTTTGGGATTAACATCAAATTTGTTTTTTGATAATAATCCCTTTGTTCAGGCACAGGGCAGTGAGTTTCAAATTGGAGAGGAAACCGGGAGAATTCTCCGGGTAGAACACGCTACTGAAGCTGTTGTTCACACCTATCTTAATAGGGCTGATTTTAATATGGCTATTGCTACTGCTATGATCGACAGCGAAGAACGGATTTTCCTTGCATATATGAAAAATACCGGAGCGGAAAAGGGCGGCCAAGCCGCAATTGAGATCGCCATGCTTGAAAACGACCAATGGTCTTATCAGATTATTGATGATGAAACTCTGGCCGATAGCCACAATGTAGCCAGCTTAGTGGTTGATGGTGAGAACTACATTCATATCACTTATGATATGCACGATACGCCCTGGAAGTACAAAGTTTCTGCCTGCCCCGGAACGATTGAATGTGGTTTTGAGGATCGGCCAAGCCAGTTGCCCGGAGAGATGATTAGTTATCCTCGATATTGGCGAACTCCTAATGGTGACCTTTTGCATGGCTGGCGGGCTGATATTCTTAATTCTGAAAATTGGCCTGAGGGCACAGTTGAGGGAGGGGAGCGGATGGCGGCTCAGGCCTTTGCTTTTTATGATACCAGTCAAAAAGAATGGAAAGATGCCCAAGTGGTTGGTGGTGACGGAAGTTTTAATGGTGATGAATACGGTTGGTCAAATGGAAGTGGTGGGGTAGGAATTGGGCCGGATGGTCGCATCCATACTGTCTGGGGATGGATTAAATGGGATGAATTTGGTAATCAAGGCGGTAGCCCTTATGTTTACGATTTTTCCTACGCTTGGAAATATCAAGATGATCTTATCTGGCATAATCGATATGATGTTCCCTATTACTCATTGCCCATTGGCAGAACAGAGGCGGATATTATTGTCCCTAAAGAAGATTTTGAAAAAAACTCTCTCTGCCCTTATGTATTAGTTGATCTGAATAACACCGTTCATCTTATTTTTGAGACAGGATATGACGAAAACACCAGTATCTACCATCTTAAGTTTCCCTATAATGGCGATTGGACCAGTCCCGAAAAGATCATGAATGGCTGGTATCCTGACGCGGCTATCGATCAAGACGGAACACTAACGGTGATTAGCTATAATGGTAAATTAGCGCGCAGTCTTGATGGCGGCGATACATGGGCGACAGAAGAACCTTTTGATATCTTTCCGTCCGACATTTTAGAAGCTGACGGTTTTAGTAGTGTTAAAATCGATCAAGCCTATATGTATGACACAGGGAAATTGAGATTATATGCGGTTACTCGCGGATCATTATACCTAATTGATATTGAGCTTGTGAGTACTGCTGGTACCTCCCCAATAGCGACACCACCGCCATCAATCCCCGGCGATCTGGATGGTGACTGGGATGTGGATATCTTTGATTTGGTTATCGTTGGTAATAGTTTTGGGAAAAGTCCTGGGGAGTCGGGCTATGATTCTCGGGCAGATGCTGACACAAGCGGCGGGGCGATTGACATTTTCGATTTGATCACCGTCGGGAGTCATTTTGGGGATGTGGGTTGAGGTGAGTTTTAAGAGCGACCGTATCTTAGATGAGGGGGTTTTATCCCCTGATGTCCATCGGGGGCTTTCTGCGAAGGAAGGTTAATATATTTTCCCGCGGACAATTCAGAGGTTAAATAACAATGGGTTGCGTCTTGACAGCTCTCCGTAGTTAAGTTATCTTTTATGTACGATCTTGTTTAGGCTGGTCGGGCAGGGGAATTATTGTTCTTCCGATCCGTCTGGAACTACTAAGTTGGCTATGGAAGAAATTGAACAAGAAGCTAAAAACAAAGTGGCGTCATTACCGTCAGAATTGCCACAGGGCAAGAATCGGTTTTGTTGTGCCGTTTTTGAGGACAAGAAGATGGTAATTGGAGTTGTGGTGTTGATGTTGCTCATATTTCTTTTTATCCCTTTTGGAGGCAAGTCAGTTTGGGAAAGAATAATGGAGTTTGGTAGAGGGAAGGCAGTGAATTTGCTTCCCAACTCAGGATTTGAGGAGGGCGCGGGAGATGATCCTGTCGGCTGGGAGACTAGAACTGGGCGATTGGATTAAAGGCTTTGGTATGGACAGTGAGAGATCAATTGCGCATGGTTTTTGATTGTTAAGTTCAAATGCAAAAGGAACAAGATATGGCTGCCCAATCTAATAGTCAATTATCAAAGAAGTACTTCTTCATGGGTCGTAAGAAGATGCTTTTTGTTGTTGTAGGTTTGTTAATACTTCTGACGTTGTTTATTCCTTTCGGGGGCAAGTCGTTCTTGGATAGATTTTTCAAGAGGGATGGGGTGGTGGGTGGAAATTTGATCCCCAACCCCAGTTTCGAGAAAGGTTCGGGTGATAGTCCCGAGGGTTGGACAACCGAGAGCAGGATGATTGTTGACTAAAAATGCGTAGTAAATATCTAAAGCTAGTAACAGGTTTTTTTATTATATTTTTCGTCTGGTGTGGGGCGTTTGCCCAGGCTGCTTGTGTATTTGAGTGGGCACAGGATTATGCCCATAGTGGGGATCGTTCTCTTAGGATTTATAATGACGAGGCTGGAGGTGCTTGCAGTTGGGTGACCGAAGGGGAGATTCTGGTGTATTCAGGTAGGGAGTATGATGTGAGTGGTTGGATAAAAACGGAGAATGTGGCTGATGAAGCTGTGATTGATGTGGCTTTCTATGATAGTGGTGGGAGTTTTATTGCTAGGGAATCAACTGACGGAGTAAGTGGCACAACTTCTAATGCCGGAGAGAGTGATTTTGTCAGGAGAGCAAAAAGAGTTCTTGCTCCTTTGGGTTCTGTAAATGCTAGGATTGGTTTGGCTTTGGTCGGTTCAGGGACAGCTTGGTTTGACGATGTTTATTTTAGTGAGGTTGTTAGTGATGAAAATGTGGTTAGTGTTGTTCCCAGCATGCAGGTAGTTGGCGAGAGGGACCCTGTTTTTGTTGATATTAATATTGCTAATACTCAGAATTTATACGGTTTCCAGTTTGAATTAACCTACAATGCAGCTGTTTTGGAATATATTAACCTTGTTCGGGGCTCATTCCTTGGTTCGTCGGATGATATTTATTGGGTTGGCCTGGATACGAGTACCCCTGGTGAAATAAACAATATTGCCGCGACGCGCACGACTCCGGGAGTAACGGTTAGTGGTTCGGGGACTTTGGTTAGCTTGGAGTTTAGGGCTATAGCAGGGGGAGCATCGGAAGTAGAGATTGGGAATTTAAAATTATCTGACCCTAATGCTGTGGAAATTTTTGCTTCGTCTCGAGATGGTGAGGTAATAGTAGGGGGCGGGGGAGTAACGGAAACGATTACTCCCACTGTGGCTCCTACCCCTACCCCTACCCCTACCCCTACTCCTATTCCTACCTCTACCCCCATTCCAACTGTGGTTCCCACGTTAGTACCATCTCCAACTTCTACACCCATTCCAACAGCGGTGCCCACCTTTACCCCAACACCTCCCCTGGCTACACCTACTCTTGGTCCAACTCCCACTCCGGTGCCTACTCCTTTGCCGGATTCCTGCCAGTACGGATGGGTTGCAGACTATGCTCACAGCGGGGATCGTTCTCTCATGATACATAGCGATGATCCAGAGTCTATATGCAGTTGGGTTAATAATGAAATAGCTGATGTGCAGGAAGGGCAGGTATATGAATTTTCTAGTTGGATAAGAACTGACAATGTGATTGGAGGCACTTATGTTGAGATGGTGTTTTATAATGGGTCGGGAGAAGAAGTTTCTAGGAAATCAACATCTGTTCTGTCCGGTACTACCAGTGATCCCAGCGAGAATGATTTTGTCCAGAGGACAGAAAGTGTAATCGTGCCTACAGGGGCAGTGGATGCGGAGTTGAGGCTGGTTTTGAGCGGTACGGGGACGGCTTGGTTTGATGACTTATCTTTGGTTCAGATCACTCCAGATGTTAATACAGTAAGGGTTTCTCCTCAATCTCAAACGGTTAATGAGGAAGAAAATGTTGTTGTGAGTATAGATATAGTAGAAACTGAGAATCTTTACGGTTTTCAGTTTGATATTGCTTATGATCCTACTATTTTGGAGTATACTGGCCTAGAACGAGGGACATTTATTGGGTTCGCAGATGATATCTTTTGGGTTAGCGAGGACTCAAGTATCCCCGGTATTATCAGGAATATTGCCGCGACTCGGACGACTCCGGGGATAACAGTGGAGGGCTCGGGAACATTAGTGAATTTAAACTTTAGCGCACTAGCTGAGGGGACATCAGAGATTAGGATTAGAAATTTGAAGTTGTCTGACAGCGACGCTCAAGAGATTCTTTCTACTGCAGGTGATGGGGAGGTGGTGGTGTTAAGCGGGGAACAGATTGGGCCATATGTGGATATTAAGGCGGAGGGCTTAGATGGTCCGGTTACTATCCCCTCGGGTAATTCGGCAACCTTGTCATGGACATCACAGCGAGCGACTAGCTGTCAAGCTTCGGGTGATTGGTTGGGGATTAAGTCTTTGTCTGGGTTAGAGGAGACGGACAGTTTAACGTCGGATAAGTCTTATATTCTGACGTGCACTGGATCTGGAGGGGAAACTTCGGATGAAGTTGCCGTTCTGGTTGAAGAGGAAATTGAACTTTACGGAGATCTGAAAGTAGCAATAGATTCTTCCAATTGGACGGACGATTTACAGGCCACTGCTCCTCTGTACGGCGTTGATCTAAAGGGAGTAATCGCGCAGTGTACAATTAATTATACTTTCTGGTGTAATTGTTCGAATTCTGGCATATATGTTGATGAGGTTGTCAGGGAATGCGGAGCATGGGATTACAAGAAAGACGGGACTCATGATAATCCTCTTATTGTTGATAACCTCTGTAATTATCCCGCTTCCGGGACATACTCTCCAAAGGTGATTATAGAGAAGTATGATGAGGACCCGACAGAGGATAGGGCGACTATTCTGGTTATTGATGAAGGAACCCCTATGCCCACTCCTACACCATCCTCCGGAACCGAATTTTGGGGGAATGCTCTTGGCGAGGGTGGAATTGAGCTTGGGTGGACAGTCGCCCCGGGATCGCAAGGGTATAATTTGGCGTGGGCTAGAGAAAGTATTACTGAGCAACCCACGGGCTATGGTGAATATGAGGGTAAAGCTTATTTAGGGAATAGAAATTTAAGGTCTTATCAGATTAATGGGTTAACAGCAGAAAAGTGGTGTTTTGGCTTATGTAGTTCTAACGGTGGAGGTTGGATTAGCTGTGAAGGCAGTGAGCAATACTTTACATGTGCTGATGTAGTTGCTGGAGCATTGCCGAC
>JAHISN010000052.1 GCA_018818265.1 Patescibacteria group bacterium
CAAAAGGGGTCAGTCCCCTGTTCCCTGTTCCCTCTCAACAGACAAGTCAGAACCAGCTTGGGAAAATTACAATTTTCAGACAATTCTAAATGAAATATGCCATAATCTACTTATGAAGAAGTATGAATATTTTGGACACACCTTACCCAACAAATTGCGAGTATTATACTTGCCCCTCCCCGAATCCCCTGCAGTTTATATCTCGCTAACTGGAAAAGTGGGCAGACGAGCTGAGTTAGACAATGAAATAGGTTCTGCTCACTTTTTAGAACACTTATTTTTTGATGGCACCAAGACAAAGCCCAGTGCATTTGAATTGAGTAATTTTATTGAAGGATACGGTGGCCAAAAGAATGGATTTACTGGCACTGAAACGGTCCAGTACCGGGTCAAGCTACTTCACGAGCATGCCGAGATAGGTTTTGAATATCTTTCGGACATCTTCTTTAATTCATTATTGGTAGAAATTGAAAAAGAGAAGAAGGTTATCGCTCAAGAAATAAAGATGAAGAAAGATAATCCAAGCGATCAATTAAATCGACTGGTTAGATCAACTCTCTACCCCAATCAAGCCGTTGGCCGCACCATTTTTGACGAAGAATCTAACCTGCCCAATATGACATATGAAATGTTGGTTGGTTATGTTGATAGGGTTTATATCTCAAATAATTTTATCCTGACGATAGCTGGGAATATAGATAAGGAAAAATCTATTTCCCTGGCTGAAAAATATTTCAGCCAATTCAAAGAAGGGAACGAAGTAATGTTTAAGGAGGCTAAGATTGAAACTAAAGAAACCATCAATATTGTTAATGGGGATCTGACACAATCGAAGTTAGGAGTGAGCTATAGAGGATACCCAGCCGGTTCTCGGGAAGAAAAACTCACTAAGTTGCTAAATATTATTTTAGGTCAGGGGTCATCTTCCAGACTGGCGGATAGGATTAGAAACGATCTTCATTTAGCATATTCGATAAGTAGCCAAACAAACTATTCGTCTGACTATGGCTTTCTTTCGATTAATACCTTCGTTGATGAGTTGAATGTCCAGAAAACAATCGACGAAATATTTAAAATCATTTCCAAGCTTCTTAAAAACGGAATTACCGATGAAGAGCTGGAGAAAGCTAAGAATAGGCTCCTCTCTGGAATTTTATTTGGTCTTGAGGATATCAACTATTACGCCAATTACTTTACTGATCAACTACTTTTAACTGGGAAAATAGAGGGTGTGGAGAAACAGCTTGACGAAATAAAATCTGCCTCAAAAGAAGATTTGATGAGAGTTGCTAATTATATCTTCTCTGATGCGCCTAAAGTTAACTTATTGACCAAGACACTTAAAAAAGTGGACTTGAACTATAAATTTTTAATTTAGTATTCGAGTAACCTATTATCTGCGAAAAACTAAACTAACCCGGCTTTTTTAGTATTGGTGCTCGATTTGCCGTGACAAATCTTTTAGTGTACTATAACTAGTTCTGTTGCACATTATAAAAAACCCGCATAACTCAAAGTAAATGGGCGCGGAAATGCACCTTGAAAATCTGCAACCAAACAAACAAGACACTAAGTATATCTTCCGATCTACACACAAAGCTAGACCACCATTCTCGATGAAAGGAGATGAGACAAAAATGCTAAAGCTAAAAAGCCATGTGATAATTGTGGAGGGAGCGACAAACACAGCCCTTTACGATTTAAAAACAGGCAATGTCTTCCACATCAATCCTAGAGGTCGTGCTGTTATAGGGGAATTTGAAAATGGTTCTGATGTTAACAAATTCCCAGAAGACCAGGACTTTGTAAATAATCTTATCGGTTTCGGATTATTGTCAAATGGGTCAACTGAAGAAGAATTCAATATTGATCCTGATCAACATTTAACAACAGGATTGCGTTTTGCCTGGTATGAGCTGACTGATAGATGTACACACAGATGTATACATTGTTACCTTGGCGATGAAAACATTAGAACAAACGACCGAATGTCTCTAGAAGATTGGAAAAACGCACACGAACAATCAGTTGAGCTTGGAATCAAGAAAATCAGTCTTATCGGTCGCGAACCCCTTTTATTCTCGAAATTCAGAGAACTTTTGCTATACCTCCAAAACTATCCTGATATAGGTATAGAAATTTACACCAACGGATTTTTGTTAACACACGACATCATTGATATAGCAAAAGCGCAGAGGATTAGTTTTGCAACATCGTTCTATTCACACAACCCTGAAACACATGACACCATAACCAGGCGCCAAGGTAGTTGGCTCAAAACGAAAAAGGCAATAGAAATGATACTAACTGCTGGGTTAAAACTTAGAGTCGGTATCATTCTAATGAAGCAGAACGCACAAGATTACAAAAACACTCGCGACTTCCTTAAGTTGCTGGGCGTTGAGAAGATAAATCCTGATTATGTTAGACCGACAGGATGCGGTAGAAACAAAGATGTAACTCTCGGCTGGGAAATCCTGAAAAGAAAATCGAGACCCAATTTTTCAACTTCGGTAAAATCATTTTTCAAGTTGAAGAGTTGGAACAGTTGCCTGACAGGCAAAATAGTCATTGCCAGCAATGGTGATGTTCTTCCTTGTGTTTTCGCACGCAACCACATAATCGGTAATGTATTAGAACAACGGTTGAGCGATATTGTTTATAGCGACAAGCTACAAGATATCTGGAAACTGAACAGAGATCGTATCGATAAGTGCAAAGACTGTGAATTCCGATATGCCTGTAAAGATTGCAGACCATTGGCAGAATCATTCACCGGATGTCTAAAGGGTTGTTCACCAAACTGTAATTACAACCCATATACTGGAGAATTTGAAATCGAACCCAGTAGAAAAGAAGTGTGTGAACTCAATTCAATGCCTATAGTATAGCCGAGTACACATACAAGATTAGACGGGTATAATAGCAGCGCTGGTAGGTGATTATTGGTGCTTGCTACCCTTCACATAACATCTTTATAAAAAGAAGGCGATGACCACATGGAATCCACCAAAGCCAACATCCTCCTTATGGGTTCGGGCACTTCCGAAAATAATTCCTGTGACCCGGAAGTTGATGAAAATACTGAGGATATGGAGCAAGACGAGGATAAAACTGGCGATCATCAGCACGATGATGATGGTTAATCTGGGTTGATCGTTCTATCAAAAGCATGGGGGAGCAACAAAAGGGACTGACCCCCTTTTAGCCTGAACTTATGCACTTTTGAATCTCTGCCCCGCAATACGCGGGGCTTTTTCGTACTTTTATTTTTACAAACACCAGCGAGCCTAACGGCTCGCTTTTTCGTCCCCATCTTTTCCATCTCACCCCCCTCCCACACAAGTAAAGACGCTGTCTCACCCCTCTCTCTGTACATGAAAAAACGCTATAGCGTTTTTTCATGTACCACATCTTTCATCACACCATTATAGACCACAGGGGCGAATCTCTTCTTATAATTTAAGAATCTTGCCCTCGACTAAATCAACATATGGATAGATCCCATACAAATGAGTCAAGAATTCAATTTCTTTATGACACGGGTATTTATGCCGCCAGACGCTGTCTTGAATCATTTCAAACTCTAATTCCTTGAGTTTTTGTCGAAATATCTCTCGTTCATTTTTTTTCTTTTCGGGGATATCAAAGATAACTAGTCTCCATTTCCCATCCCAGTGCAGAGGTATATCCACTTCCATCTGGTCGACCTGAAACTCAAGGATTTTCTCTCTCCCCCGCTCCGTCAAGGCTATCCGCATTGTGTCGCCCTTTTCGTTAAACCGAATTAATCCTTTTTCTTCCAAATCAAGAAACTTCTGCCGGATATAGCTTGGCTTCAAGGTTCGTTTCTTATATCGCTTGAATAGAGGATCTAGCAACTGCAAAGCATTGGGTGCAGCAACCGCAATCATCATCACACCACCCAAAGCCACTAGGGATACTAGAATATCTTGCGCCAAATTTAACCTTTCTTTTTGAGCCCGCTTCATACCAACAGTATAACATTACTGTACATGAAAAAACGCTATAGCGTTTTTTCATGTACATACCTTAAAGTAACCTTTATGTGACATTCGACGGGGGGTATTTTGCAAAACCGTCAACTTGCGAATATCTAACAATGGGTTAAAAGGAGTCACTCCCCCTTATTTCTTCATATGGCGCTCTGCCCTTTTTTATTCAAATGGTGGGCTGATCTAAGAAATGTTGCAATCCTTGATAAACCCGCGGACTAACTTTTTTAACTACATTCAATCGGCGCTGGTATTCTTTATATTCTTCCTGATAAAAATCTTGCGAGTGAACTTTTCCGTAATACCATCCCAATAAATTTTTAGGCTTTTTGGTGTTGCGTTCCAATAGATTTGCAAAAGCTAAAACAGCTGGAATGGGATAGTTATATAAAACCCCTGCCTCAATAACACTCATATCTTTGGAGTGTTTCTGAATGAATTTATCAATCTGAGGATTAGCCGAAACTTGCAACCATTTGATTAAACCTTTTTTGGAATGATGATAGGAATTTATAAACCATGGCAAACCAAGCTTGTCTAACAGCAGCTTTGCTTCTGGTTGATACTTAATGGAAATCTCGGTGGTAAATTTTAGATGCATTAGCAACTCTAACAACTCCAGTTTTTCTCCAGGAGCTAGGAATTCTGCTTGTTCAATAAATCCAATTTTACGACGAGACAGCTTGGGCAAGTTAACAGATAGGCCGGATTTGATCAGCCAGTCGTAACGATGGTGTCTACCTGTTGGCAACATAAAATACTCTAAATTACACTAACTAATGTTTATCCAGCTCACGGTTAAGTAATTTATCTGCGAGGGTGTTTTTGTCGCGGA
>JAHISN010000053.1 GCA_018818265.1 Patescibacteria group bacterium
TAGCGTGCCATTCGGAAGTTGCCACGGGGAGGATTACCTGTGCCCCGCAGTGGCTACTGCTGGGGCCGTTTCATCCCTTCTCCATATCTTACGACTTAGGAAAAGGCTCGTCTCTGTGGTTCTTCCCAAAAGTTAATTCCTTTGGGATGGCCCGTCCCTTTCGGAACCGACCCACTCGGTGTTACCACGGACGCCTTACAGCGCCCACCCTGCCTTGTGTGGTCTGGACTTTCCTGACTTCGACTATGCCCTGTTTTTAGTAGGGCACGCTCAGCCCGATAGACCTCTCTCCTGCTTCCGTGAACCTGTTAAAAATGCGCAGTTTCCTGAACAAATCCACCTAAATTATAGCACATAAACGCCCAAGACAAATTTTCCAGGGAGTAAGCAGTAAGGGTCTTCTTACTAAGAAAATCGTATAGTTCCCGCAAAACAAATTCGTCACATTTTTGATTAACATCCAGTCTTTGTGCTCTTGTAGCGGCGGGCCTTTAGACCCGCGTCAAGAGGAATTACGTTCTTCTGTCGCTAGGCTTCAGCCAGAGGCTGATCCGCCTTTGGCGGAAAAGCCTAGCCGCTACAATAAGGGACTACCGAAATTTGTTTAGCGGTCGCTATAGTTATTTGCATTTGGTGGACTGGCCTTCAGACCATCAGGCCCGCAAGCACCTTTTTAAAACGGCTTATCACTTTTTCTTCTCCTAAAACAAACAGTGTATCAAAGAGCGGCGGCGTAGCAATACAACCGCTGGCGGCTACACGCAGGGTCATAAAAAAGGGCCTATTCTTCCATCCCCTAGTCTCGCCCAAGCTTCTTAGCTTCTTTTCTATAACCGGTTTCTCCCATTGGGACAAGTCGGTAAGCTCACCAAGCACAGCCTCCAACATCTCGCGGGCAATTTCTTTTGATTTGGCTTGTTTAATAAGTAACTCCAAATCAATTTCTATCTCGTCCGCAAAAAAGTAATTGATCAATTCCGGCACCTCGGCAAATCTTTTTAATCTTTCTCTGAATAGCGGGGCAAGCTGAACAAGCCGGGATTCTGAATCAGGCAGAACTTTAATCCAGCCAGGAATAAAGTCGTAAAAATATTGCTGATATTCTTTGTCAGACAACTTTTCACGAATATAAACACCATTTAGCCATTCCAGTTTTTGAATATCAAAGACCGGCGCCGATGTGCAAACACGGTCAAAATCAAACAGCTTAATAAATTCGGCATAGTCGAAAACTTCTTTATCTTGCGGGTGCGACCATCCCAAACGGACCAAATAATTTTTTAATGCTTCCGACAAAAAACCCTGCTCTTTATACCAGAGCACCGAGACGGCATTGCGGCGCTTACTCAACTTTGAACCGTCTAGGTTTCTAAGTAGTGGTGTGTGGGCAAATTGAGGAACCTCCCAGCCGAAAGCCTGATAGAGCAGAATTTGCTTAGGAGTAGAAGAAATCCACTCTTCGGCCCGTATGATGGGATTTATTTTCATTGCATAATCATCAACAACCACAGCCAGATGATAAGTCGGGTAGCCATCAGATTTAAGCAAAATCTGATCGTCAATTAGCTGATTTTCAAAAATAACTTCTCCACGGATGAGATCATTAAATTTTGTTTGACCCTCATCCGGAACTTTGAGACGAATAACATATGGCTCATTATTGTCCAGACGCTTTTTGATTTCATCCTTAGAAAGTGACAAACAATGGCGGTCGTACTTAGGCTGTAGGCTTTTTGTTTGTTGTTCTTTACGCATCGCATCCAACCTCTCCGACGAGCAAAAACAAAGATAAGCGTACCCCGACTCAGTCAGTTCTTGAGCTTTCTGTTGATAAACCTCAAGTTTGTCCGACTGCCGATAGGGTCCGAAGGCCCCTCCCTGACCAGGACCTTCATCAGGAGCAATATCTAACCAGTCCAATGCTTCTTTGATCTGCTGTTCGGCGCCAGAGACAAATCTCTCACGATCAGTATCTTCGATACGTAAAATAAATTGTCCCCCGTGACCTTTAGCATAGGCATAGTTGAGCAGGGCAGTATAGATATTTCCGATGTGTGGTTCCCCAGTGGGAGAGGGAGCAATACGAGTTCGGATCATGGTAGACAACAGTCGGCAGGATAGCTAGTCAGCGACACAGCCAAAACAAATCCATACCATTTTAGCAAAGCTGTGCGATTGCAAGGCTGAGTTACCGTACTACTGCCTTTTATTTTACCATAGTTCCTGTGCTATACTAAAAATATGACTCTTGCCGAAACCGTTAAGACTTTTCGCGTCGGGGCGCGACTGATTCTAATTGGAGCCGGATTACTGCTGTTTGGGCGCATTGCTTTGGCAATAACAGGTTCCGCCCTACCTGGGCCCAGACCTACTCCCACACCCACGCCACCGGCTGGCTTTGGAAAGTTGCCGACGCTAGAAATTGATTTTTTGGCATTGGACACCAGCACCACACCCACGGCGGTTCTAGATCTTATTTCGGCTGTTTTACCGGAAGCGCCACAAACTATCCCAGTATACTCTATCGCGGAGTCTTCCGCTAGGTTCCTATTGGAAGAGAAAGCGAATACCATAGCTAGTCGCTTTGGCCTCACGGGCAGTCCAGAGATTAGCAATACGCACTACATCTGGCGCAGCAATCAACATTACCTCGCCATAGATAAAACAACACTCAATATTGACTATCAGTATGATTACCACACCGCACCAGAGCTTTTTACCCCGGGAGTTTTTTTTTCCACCAGCAAGATTACCGATATTGGTCGTAAAGTCTTAGAACAAAAAAAACTTGA
>JAHISN010000054.1 GCA_018818265.1 Patescibacteria group bacterium
CCAAGTGAAGGATTGACCGACATGTTTTCTACGCGAGAAACTACCGCCTGCGTGGTTTGGGCCTTTTGTGCCAATTCTCTTTGAGAGAATTCCTTTTCTAAACGCGCGCTAATTAACTGTCTGGTAACTTGGTATTGGGGCTCCGATTTTTCCCATTCTCTTTTGCATTCAGCACTTTTGAGTTGTTTTTGAAGATAAGTATTTAAATCCATAGTCATAATGTTGATATCTTGCTAGATATCAAGAGGGTTGTCAAGATGTCAAGATTTAAAGATTAAAAAGGTGCGAATAGTCATCAGTGTTGATTTGATAGAAGTTCATATCTCCTTAGTGCAATAGCGACTTCTTTGCGAGGTGTTTTGTGAATTTGTTAGCAGAAAAGCGTTGCGACATCTTGGGACCGTACGTCCCCAATGGGTCTGCCGCCTTTATGGCTTTCGTACACTGGACGGGCCATAACCCAGTGTTCGTTCAGGCGAACGCGCCGCGCTCGTCCCAGGAAATAGATTTTATATTTTTCCAAAAACGGGCCGATGAGCACCAAACTCCCACGTTTGAGAGCATAGATTTGGGTGACCAGTTTACATCGAACTCTCTTCCTGCCTTTCGTAGATCTTGCCACTGTTGACTCCTTTCAGGCTATTTTCGGGATTTAAGGCTCTTTGCCTCGCGGTCCCATTATACCACGATTAATGTAAGAGGGTTCTCTGTGACTATAGGTACTGTCCTTACTATTACTCACCATCGCAGGTGTTATAATCCCCGCATGTGGTTTTGGTATGGTTTAATCGCTGGTGTTTTCGGAGTTTTCTCCGGAAGAATATGACCTTCTGGTTAAGAAGAATGATCCCGAGATTATTGGGTTTTTTAAAGAATGCCTCGGCCCGGACTGGCTGTTGTAGTAGCCGTGTCAAACCCCGTCAAACGAGGCTACGCACTGGATGTTTGTCGTGGGGTTACTTTCTCCCCGTCTTCAATTTCCGGGTAGTTTCCCGGACGGCAATGCGGGGTAGGGAAGTAGAGTTTTTCTTAAGGTACTTTTCAACAATGTCGCGATAGTTTTTATGTGAAAAACCAGAACTTACTACTCTTTCAGAATGTCGACGAATGAGAATGTTCTGGTGCTTCACCATTGCCCGTAACAGCCACGAAATGGCTTTGGTTATTAAAATATCTTTTTCGTGCTTCAAGTTTTCTATATTAGCGATGGCAATTTGTGCTAGTCGCTCGTCTGCGACTTCTCCGGCTGGTTTAGTCAAAAGCACCAGAGAGGCGCGTTGCTTGCTTATATTGTCGGAGCGGTTAAATTTCTGAAGTAGCGTTTCCCATTGATTCCAGCTATCAAGCAGTTCTCGCCCGCTAAAGTTAGACTGACACAAGGAATCTATTTGCGCCCAGCCGGTCAAATATTCCAGCCAGTTGTCTAACAGTATGGGGTCAAGCTGGTTCCTCAGTTTTGGCCGGTATTCAAGTAAGTAGCCGGCAAGAGATTTCTCGGTGGATGATTTTGAGTTTTGATAGAGGGAATTGAGAAGCGCAATGAATTGGTTTAGTGTGAGATCTTTTTGACTTTTGAGCCAGTTTTTGACGATTTTTCTTAACTGCGGGTTGGAGAGGGGATAGGACTTTTCATTATGGCCGCCATATGAGGCGTTGTGTTTTGAACTAAATGGTTGAGCTACGGCTTCTTTTTTAACTAAGTTTAGTAGTTCGGCGTGGAGCTTGTGCATTATTTCACGGGCGGTATTCATTGAGGGGGAAAATGTTTTTTTCTTGACCTTTCAGTTTATTGCAGAGGCGGTTGTCGCCGGTTATAAAGGGGATATCGAGGCCTTTAGCTAGTTGTAGATACGCGCCGTCGTAAAACGAGATGTTGTGTTTGAGCGTTAAGCTGATGACTTTATTGAAGTCGGGTTCTTGGTAATTGATAGGCAACTTTTGTAGATTCGCCAGCACTTTTTTGGCACTGATCTTGGTGAGTCTGTTGCGGAGGCTGGAGGCAACAAATAGAATGTTGCCCACTTCATAGAGCAGTAATAGCGGAGCGCAGAGCACAATTTCTTCGGCGCAAAGTCCACCGAGTATGGAATCGGCCGCCCCTGCATCCTGTTCGTCCCGAAGATACCATTTGGCGACTAGTGAAGCATCAATAACGAGGTGTGTCATAATTAGTCGAAAGTGGGGCATGATCAACCAGATTGGCCGTAATAGTGCAATTTATTGCACGATATGGTCAGCAAAACCTCGGGGTTTATAGACTGAATCTAAGCGGAGTTTCGGTTTCCATTGCAGACTGAAGCCTGCTAGTACAGTCAACGATCGGATCTGTGTCCCACCTTCAATTAGTCTTGGTAAAGAGTGTCTTTGAGACTACGAGCATCTGCGAGTAGTTCAGCGGTCGAAGCGGAAAGCTTTTTACTCTTTTGTCGAATTTCTCTGGCTTCACGAGCCAGCGCTTCTAGATGCAGAGAGCGAGGTTCATTAATGCCTGCTCCCTGTTGGTAAGCTTTGTTACTAACGAGCCAGGCCAAAGGGATGTCCTGCTTGGTGATTTTAAACCTAACGTCATTGAGGCAGGCGAGGTTCACCAGTTCGGAGAGGTTGTTGCGAGCTTCGGAAATGGGGATTCTTCTTACTTCAAGCATGGTTTTGTACAAGTCTAGCTAGAATTGTACAACCGCTTGCAGGTGTTGTCAATGGGATGTGGTAAAATGAACTTATGAAACAACGGACCGAAGATGTTTTTGAACCAGTAACTAGTGTGGAAGTTCCTCAGGGTTTTGAGGAGTTTATTGCTCCCCATGTGGAGAGTATGAGGCAGGAGATTAGGAAAAGATTGGTAGAAAGTGATCCAGATTATCCAGATGAAGAGTACGAGGAAGATGCCGAAAATGCCTTGCGAGTGGAAGTGGGGTTTTGTCAGCAGGTGGCAGCGGCGTATGAACGATGGTCTCAGGAAAATGAGCCTCTAGTTTTGTGGGATGTTGATGAAACTCTCGGGATGCACACGCATACTGACGAAGGTTATATTTTTAGGTTTCGCCCGTCTCTCTTCTTCTTAGTTGCACACTTACA
>JAHISN010000055.1 GCA_018818265.1 Patescibacteria group bacterium
GCTCCATACAAGTTTGAGTTTAATGGCGAGTTTGTCCAAGTGCGATTGCTCTTTGCTTGGGACTCATATGTCACTAGGATACAAAATTAAGCGCAGATGAAATTATTTGTCCAAATTCCCTGCTACAACGAAGAAGAAACATTGCCCTTGGTTATCAGATCTATTCCGCGTGAGATTGCGGGTATCGAGCGGGTAGAAATAATAGTTATTGATGACGGCAGTACTGATCGTACAGCACAAGTTGCCCGCGAGCTGGGTGTAGAACATATTTTAAAGCATCGGACCAACAAAGGTCTGGCACAGTCTTTTGAAGATGGACTAAACTATGCTTTATTACAGGGCGCCGACATCATTGTTAATACTGATGGAGACAATCAATACCCACAGTCAGAAATTCCCCGTTTAATCGAGCCAATAATGAAGGGTGAAGCCGATATTGTTATAGCCAATCGCCAGACGGATAAAATAAGCCATTTTTCCTGGAAGAAAAAGATGCTTCAAAAGCTTGGCAGTGGTACTGTGCGTATTATTTCGCGTGTCAAACTTCCCGATGCCCCATCAGGTTTTCGTGCCTATTCCCGCGAAGCGGCTTTACATATGAACATTGTCACCAACTTTTCTTATGTTATTGAGACGATAATACAAGCTAGCAAAAAAGGGTTTAAAATAGTTTCCATACCGGTAATAACAAATCCACAGACACGAAAATCCAGGTTATTCAAAAGTAACTGGGAACATATTAAGAAGTCCGGTTCTACATTAGTGCGGGTCTATATGGTATATGAGCCATTTAAAGCCTTCTTTTATCTCGGCTCGTTAATTTTTGGAGCGGGATTTATTTTGGGCTTAAGGTTCTTGTATTTTTACTTTTTCGTGAACGGAGGGCGTACCGGGCATGTTCAATCACTTATATTAGCCGCGGTTTTGTTAATGATTGGTTTTCAAGTATTTGTTTTAGGTGTTATTGCGGATCTGATAGGTATAAATAGGAGATTGGTTGAGAAACTTCTATATCAGGATAAGAAGTCGATGTGAGACTGTTTGAATAAGAACTTCAATTTTCCACTTCCTGGGCTTCTATACTTTTCACATGCTACAATATCCTTATGGCTGTCCTTTTTATTACTCGCAAATATCCTCCCCAGACTGGGGGGATGGAAAGCTTTTCGTACGGTCTGATTAACCATTACAAGGGTGAGAAACATGTTATTGCACTTAAAAAGTCGCAAATCAACCTAATCTGGTTCTATCCTTATGCTTTACTAAAAGCAATAGGGGTTATCTGGACTAAAAAGATTGATTTAGTTCATCTAAGCGATGGAGTTATGACCCCCTTGGGACATATACTAAAAATAATTTGCGGCCGACCTGTAGTTTTTACTGCCCACGGTTTAGATATAAATTTTAATCACTTTCTGTACCGAAAACTGATGCCGTTATTTTTCCGACAAATGACGCACATTTTCTGCGTTAGTAATGCTACCCGCCTTGAATGTATCAAGACAGGAGTTAATGAAACGAAAATATCAATTATTCCTAATGCTGTTGAACCTAGAGAATGGCCGCAAAACTTATCTAAGAATGAGGCGCGCGAAAGGCTGTCCCAAAATTTTAATTGTCGAGATGTGAAGATCGTGCTCTCAGTTGGCCGATTGGCTCGTCGTAAGGGCTTTCGGTGGTTCATTGAAAATGTAATGACCAAACTTCCGGAGGAATATATCTATTTGATAATTGGTGCAGGTAGAGAAACCAAGGGGTTTTTTGCCCAGCCGGTGTCACAAAACGATTTGCTGGAACAAGCTGTTCGCACATACCGGTTAACTGATAGAGTACACTTTCTTGGAAAAGTCTTACCGCAAGCTTTGATCGACGCTTACGCGGCCGCTGATATTTTTGTGATGCCCAACATTATTATTAAGGGAGACATGGAAGGTTTCGGAATCGTTGCCTTAGAAGCCGGGATGATGGGGACTCCTGTTCTAGCGGCCAACATTGAAGGTATTCGCGACGCGGTCATTGATGGCACCACAGGCTTGCTGGCCGAATCCCAAAACGCCGAGGATTTCATAGCTAAGCTTGCCCTATTGGAAAAGCTCAACTTAAGCCCTCAAGATATTCGCGCCACTGTAATAGAAAAATTTTCCTGGGAGAAAATCAGTAAAAGATACAAAGATGCTTTTGAAAAACTTCAGTGCAAATGAAAGCCTGACCCGTAGGCCATGAATCACGTCATTCGCGAGCGACGTGATTCATCCACCGCCTTACAGCGGTGGCCTTCTGGTTCATGGGTAAGCGTCCGAGTGGCATCTTCTACACGTCGTTCTTGTCGCAGGTATTTCCTTATGTTTTCCGCGCAGTAACAATTAGTAGTGTGTGCTCAAATGCAAGATCGGTGAGTTTGTCCAGTGATACCACATTGAATTCAGCTTCGGCAAGGAGAGATTTAATTTCTTCGGCCTGATAATAACTGTGATAAACAGCATGTTGGGTTTGTAGTTTTGTTTCGGGTGAAGTATAAACTTCTTCAGTAAGTCTTTCTCCCACGCCTTCAGGTAATATAATTAACAACTGACCACCATCAGCCATACAATGGTTAATTCGGTCTAAAATTGACGGCAAGGTTTGTTTATTAGTGTATAGGAGTGTGTTGATAGCCACTACTGCATTAAACTCTTTGCGCTGAAAATTTAGTTGATGAAAATCTTGCCTAAGAAGCATGTGCGACGGTACGCGTGTAGCTGCTTCTTTAAGCACCGCCTCGGAAAGTTCTGTGCCTAAAAGTTTTTTATAACCCAATTTACTTAAGTATTCCAGGAGCAAGCCTGGCCCACAACCAATATCCAGAAGACTATCGTTCTCTTTATCTAACGACACTATAAAACGATCAATATACGGTTGGAGTTTGGCAAAGTGTATTTTCGAGGTATGCAGGTACACGCCGCTAAAAGCGGTGTAGGCTTTTTCTACTACTTGGGTAATGAAGTTTGTGGGAAGCATCGGAGCGAATACTATTCTAGACCTAGTATAGCATACAGAATATTAGTGGATATATACCTCAGCACAAATCTCCAGAAATCACTGGACAGTTAGATGGTCAGTTCAAAGTGGCGCGCTGGTTTGACAGAATCCTGTCGGGGTAGAATGGCTTTAGGGATTAGGCCAAACCAGCGTGTTGTTTGCAGAGATATTAGATTTCGGCCATGAGCTTATCATTAGCTCTTTTTTGTATTCTTTTCCCTCTAATCCAGCCTCTCTAAACTTTTGATAGATTTCTTCGGTTACGAAAGGCATAAAGGGATGCAGTAACTTTAGTGAGTCTATCAAAACTTTAGTTAAAACACAAACCGCCGCCCATGCCGCTTCTTGATCTTCGCCATATAACCGCTCTTTGGTTTGCTCGATATAGGTATCACAATAATCGTGCCAGAAGAAATTATAAATATCTTCCCCGGCCTGCGAGAAACGGAAGTGTTTGAGGTGGGAATTGATGGTCTTAATGGTTTTGTTAAGTTTGGTTAGGATATTTTGATCCTCGGGGGTTAGATTTGGTAGTTTGGTAACTAGGTGATTAGGTAACTCGGTAATTGGGCGACTGGTTAATTTTGAATTTTGCCTGCCCGCCGGGACTTTAGCGTAGGCGGGAAATTCAACTTTTAAGTTTTGACTTTTGACTTTTAACTTAGCTTTGTGCGACAGCACAAAGCGACTTGCATTCCACACCTTAGTCACAAAGTTTCGGTACCCTTTTACTTTCTCCATTGACAAAGCCACCGGGTTGCCAGGGGCGGACCCAACCAGCAGACTCATTCTTAAAGCATCAGCGCCGTACTCGTCCACAATATCAAGGGGATCAATTACGTTGCCTTTAGATTTACTCATCTTGGCGCCTTTTTCGTCGGTAACCATACTGTGCAGATAAACCGTTTCAAAAGGTACATCTCCTGTTAAATACAAACCAAGCATTATCATGCGGGCTACCCAGAAAAAGAGAATGTCCCACATCGTATCCAAAACAGCCGTGGGGTAAAAATCTTTGAAGTCACTATTGTTGGGATAACCCAGAGTAACTAGCGGCCACTGTCCGGAAGAAAACCAGGTGTCAAAAACATCGGTCTCCTGCAAAAATCTGTTCCCGGGCTTTTTCTCGTCTATAATATATTCAGCGGCAACGGGAGCAATAAGCGTTTGCAAACCACTCTCAATTTCTTCCAACTTATGTTTTTTGAGAAGTTCTTTGATTGTCCCGGAAACTATTTCCTTATGTTCATTCAAGAAAGTTATTTGCAGATGTGGATTCTTGTCAATGTCGTACCAAGCGGGAATTCGTATTCCCCAAACAATCTGCCGCGAGATCGGCCAGGGCTTAATATTATTCATCCACTGATAATAAGTTTTCTCGAACCGTTCTGGAATTATCTTTATTAATTTCTTTTTTACTGCCAACAACCCCATTTCCCCTAACGACGCCTCCTCAACTCCCAGATCTTTCTTCAACTTTTCACTTTTAACTTTTTCCGCCAGCGGCGGACCAGCCTTTGGCTGGAACTTTTCACTAGTTTTGATGTACCAATTCGGCATTACCATCGGTTCAATAGGGTGTTCGCCCTTATAGCTCACGGAAACGCGATGAGTATAATTTTCGTCAACTTTTTCAATTAAGTCTTGTCGGGATAAATTGGCCACTATCTTATTTCTAGCTTCCTGAACCGACAGACCCTGATATTCACCTGCGTTTTTGTTCATTTTGCCAGCAAAATCAATTACGCTAATAACTTCTAGCCCATGTCTTTTACCAATCTCAAAGTCGGTTGTGTCGTGAGCGGGGGTAATTTTGACCGCGCCCGAACCAAATTCCCGATCTACCTCATTGTCAGCGATAACAGGTATTTCACGGTCAGTTAGAGGCAGTGTAACAGTGCGCCCAATTAGTTTTTGGTATCTTTTATCATCCGGATGCACTGCCATGGCGGTATCTCCCAGCATTGTCTCGGGGCGGGTAGTGGCGACGGTAATATAGCTGATAGCTTTCAGCTGATAGCTTTTAGTGTCTATGAGGGGGTAACGCAGGTAATACAACTTTCCCTTTTTCTCCACATACTTAACTTCCAAATCGGCAAATGTTGTTCCAAAGTGTGGACAGTAGTTGACCAAGTAGTTATCGCGATAGACTAATCCATCAGCGTGCATTTTCCTAAAAGTCATGCAAACCTGTTCCACTACTTTTTTATCCAGTGTAAATGTGTCCCGTGACCAGTCTAGGCTGAAGCCTAATCGCCTTAGCTGTTTCTGGATTAACCCAGAATTCTTGCGCACGAAGCCATCAATTTTTTTGTAAAGGGTGTCGCGATCAAAATCAAACCGTGATTGATTTTTCTCGGCCAGTATATTTTCGTAAACGTACTGAGTTTCAAATCCGGCATGGTCGGAACCTGGCAGCCACAAAGTTTTGTCTCCCAGCATACGATGCCAGCGAATAAGAAGATCTTCAATTACATACATCGTATGGCCGACATGCAGACTGGCGTTGGCGTTGGGAGGGGGGAGAAGAATGCTAAATGGTTTTCCCTTCGGATTTGCTTCCGGTTTAAAACAGTCATTCTCTTCCCAAAGCTTATATATTCGTGGTTCGTATTCATGAAAATCGGGACGTTTGGATAACATAATGCTGTGAAATTAGAATACTCGAATGTCCGAATGTTCGAAATTGTGTTACCATCTGGGCAGTTTCGTGCGCCTGCTTTTATTTCCTCTACCAATCCTTGGCGGCGGTTTTTATCTGTACAATGCGCTTTTCGTCTGCAGGGGAAACATGGCGGAATCTGGGGCCTTGACCTCCCCGCCTTTGATATTCAGGATCCTCTAAATCTAAAGTTCCCTGACCCAATTCCAATAGTGAACAAACTGCATCTTTAGGTTTTATAAAAGATGGTTTTATCCAAGCTTCATCCCTTTGTGGATTATAATATTTCATTCCTCCCACCGCATCTTGCTCCCATGCCATCACTTTTAATAAATCATTGATATTATCAAATCTGAAAGTTTCTTTCTTGACACCTCCAACGGTTGATACTGGTTGGATTCCGTAATCCTCAAGTTGATGATCTTGTGTAAGGTTTTTATACCAATAGATTTTTCCTTCTGGGCCAATGCCGATTGCCCAGTCTTCTTGATAAACATCGCCCTCACGATGGTCAAAGAAGACCCATTTTACACCGTCAATATTAAAATGGTCACCAGGCATCCGCGCTTTAGGCATCCCATTTAATCTGCTAGTAGTTTCCTGATGATCAAGTGTCGGTAGGTTTTCAAGTAAGTTTGATCCTGTTTCGGTTGCTTCTGCTATTAACATCTCCATTTCTCGAGCAGCTTCCACTGTTGTTGCCCTGCCCTGACTTCTATAATATGAACCGAAACGATTAACCCAGGTGGTTACACTTTCTCGCACATTGCTTGCGACTTCCCTTATTTGCCTCTTAAACAAATCGAGCAAGGAGCTATTTTCTTGTTCAGCTTGCACGGCAAGAGAAGGGGCTTCATTTGTTCGTGGTGTATTTGTCATATTATTCTAAATTGTCAGCATAGCTAAGCTTCCGTTTGGTTTTATTGGTTAGGTCGTGAACTTGGCTTGTAAATTCCTGATAAACTACTTCCATGGCTTCAATCCTCAGTACACCCTCACTTTTAATACCCGTGTCATCTTCAGCAAAAAAAGGGCGTTCCTGCAAATCCTTTATTTTGGCCTGCAGATGGTTTTCCAAAATAGTCAACTGGTAATTAAAGCTTCTTCTTAAACTATCTATTTCTTTGTTTGCGTCTGCTGTCATGCAGGAATGATAACAAATAGATGGAAATCAGACAAGGCTTTGGATGAGGAGATAATGATTCTTCTCTAGTATTCCCCAGCTATTTTTGGTATGGTTAAGATATAGTTTCCGCAAAACCAATTTGGTCTGTTCCTTGTTGTAGCGGCTAGACTTTAGTCTAGCGGCGGAGGGTGGATTTTAATTAGAAAGATCTGGCGAATTTATTTTGCAGCTGTTACAGAATTGTTAACAATATCTTTTACAAAAAAGCAAATGAAAGGAGGTGATTTATTATGGTTTTACAAGGACAAGGATTCGTAGAGGCAGCGGCTGCGGCTGCGGCTGCTGCTGAGGCTAATGTACCTAAAGAAACAGAGGAAAGGGTATCTTCGGAAGAATTAGAAGCACTGCAGACTACATTTTTACCAGAACAGATGGCAGAAATTGTCCCCCTCCGTCGAGAACTTGAGACTAAGGAGGAACAAGCGAGTGGGTTGATGGAACGACTGCAGACAACATTTCTCCCGAAAGGACTGACGGAAATCGCACAATTACTTGCAAAAGGTGAGATCTTTCCGCCACAGGTGGCGAAATTGACGGAATTTGCGCAGTACGACAGAATATTGGCTTATCGGTATGGGCGTGCAATTATGCAGGAAGCGTCTCAGCCCGAGCAGGAATTCAACTGTCTGGCAGAACGATTGCTGGGAACGGGTCAAGAGCTAACTCCTCGTGAATTAGAAACGCTCTTTGGTCTGGCGAAAGAGGTTTATCTAGGCAGACGGTCAGAGAAAGCAGTAATAACGCCGCCAAACGAACAATTCCTATTAGATGCCAAATATGCTATGGGTGAGTATCAGTGGACAGGGAAAATCCCTCAGGGAACCGCATTAGCAGTTGCAGAAGGTTTTATTTTGCTAGAAGGTTTGGTAGGCGAAACTGGACTAGAAAGTCAGGTGCAGGAGCGTGCGATACAAACATTGCGGCCACTAAGGGACGGCTTGCTGCCCGATGACTTTGATTTAGAGGGGGAGAGACGGATAGACCAAGTGGCAGAAGATCGGGCAAGGGAGTATATATTACAACACAAGTGATATCGCTATGGGCACTAGTACTTGCCGGACCCCCGATGGGCACGCTTCGCTAACCCGGCTAAGCGGAGCGAAGGCTGTGGGTCATATAAGGCGGGGCTGGATTGTTATTACGGGATGTCATGGTTAGATGGTAGAATAGGCTTGATGGTTGACCAATCACACATCCGTAATTTCTCTATTATTGCCCATATTGACCATGGAAAGTCCACATTGGCGGACAGGATATTGGAAATTACCAAGACGGTCCCGCCGCGACAAATGCGGGACCGATTCTTGGACAAGATGGATCTGGAACGGGAAAGAGGCGTAACTATCAAACTCCAGCCAATTAGGATCAGTTATCAGTTACCACCCGCCGCCTACAACCTACAACCTACAACCTATCACCTAAATCTGATTGACACCCCCGGTCATGTGGATTTCTCCTATGAAGTTTCCCGCTCTCTGGCCGCCTGCGAAGGGGCAGTTCTCCTGGTTGATTTGGCTCAAGGCGTACAGGCTCAAACTTTATCTCACTTGCGTAAGGCGCGTGATTTAGAACTTAAAATTGTTCCGGTGATTAACAAAATTGATCTGGATATCCAAGCAGGCGCTGAGGAGCAGTTAATTGACCTGGGGTTTGAGAAACAAGATATTCTTCATACCTCTGGCCGTACTGGCGAAGGGATTGATGAGCTAATTAAAGCTATTATCGAGCGTATTCCTGCCCCCGCTGGTCAATCCACAGCTCCTCTACGTGCACTGATTTTTGATTCTTACTTCGATTCTCACAAAGGTGTTATCTTGTTAGTTAAAATTGCTGATGGCAGTATTGCCCGACAAAACGGTACATTTCCTAAACTCCAATTGATGGCTAGTAATGCTAGTTTTGTTCCTCTGGAAGTCGGCTATCTTAAAGAGAGTCTTAAAGCGCAAGACTGTTTGGGTACTGGAGAGGTGGGCTATATTGCTACAGGAGTAAAAGATATTAAGAAGTGTCGGGTGGGAGATACTGTAGTCAAGTTTCAGCCAAAGGCTGATCCGCCTATGGCGGAAAAAGTTAAAAGTGAAAAGTTAAAAGTTGGAAAGACAAATCAAAAGAAAGAAGAAGCGGATGTTCGGAGTCAACGATCAATGGTTAATGGTAAAAAGTCAGCTGTCCGGCCGCTTCCTGGGTACAAGGAAGTGCGGCCGCGGGCGTTTGCGGGTATCTATCCATCGGATACTAATAAAATTAATGATTTGCGCGACGCCCTAGAGAAACTAGTTCTTAATGATGCTTCGCTAAGTTTTATACCGGAATCGTCATTAGCTTTGGGCCGGGGTTTCCGCATAGGATGTTTAGGACAGTTTCATTTAGAAATTGCCCAGGAAAGATTAAGAAGAGAATATGGAATAGAAGTGATTTCAACTACCCCGACGGTAGAATACGTTGTTAAGTTAAAAGCCTGCCTCGCCGATTCTAGGCGGGTTAAAAGCATGCCCTCCATAGCCGCGACAACTGTCGGGGCGAAGGAGGGTCAAAAGTTAAAAGTCAAAAATCAACCCGTAGAACGTTCGGTATTTACGAAATCTCCGACTCCGAAAGTAACTGGTAGTAGTAATCTTATTAGAGTAACTTCTGTGGCGGAACTGCCGGAGTGGGGGGATATACAAGAAATCCAGCAGCCGTGGATAGAGGCAGTAATTATTACCCCATCGGACCATTTGAGCGCTGTTATGCAGGTTTGTGAAAACAGCCGTGGTGAAATGCAGCATATGGACAATCTGGGGGGAGGAGAGAAAAAACTTCTCAGACTTGTTTACCATTTACCACTTAATGAACTTCTGACCGGATTTTTTGGACACCTAAAATCGGCAACATCAGGATTTGCCTCATTTGATTACAATATATTGGATTACCGCACTGGGGATATTGTTAGATTAGATTTTTTACTTAATAAAGAAATTATTGAACCCTTATCCTTGTTATTACCACGAGAAAGAGCTTTGCAAAAGGCTAAAGAAGGGGTTAACCGGCTCAAGGAACTAATCCCCTCGCAACTCTTTTCTGTGCCTGTCCAGGCGGTAATCAATAATCGCATTGCCGCTCGCGCCGACATTAGAGCGCGCGGTAAAAATGTTCTGGCTAAGCTTTACGGTGGCGACCGCACTCGCAAAGATAAATTGCTTCAACAACAAAAGAAGGGCAAGGAACGTCTTCGGCAAATTGGCAAGGTTAATATTCCCACAGATATATTCAAGAAGATTTTGGCTGCTTACTAGCAAAAATTCCCCCTTGACACATATTAGCACTTGCACTAAACTATTGATAGTCAAGAGTCAGTGACTAAATCTCATGCTTAGTGATCGACAATCTCAACTTATTTCCGCAATTATTCAGGAACACATCAAAAATGCCGAGCCGGTCGGGTCGAGTTGTATTACCATAAAGTACAACTTGGATGTATCCGCAGCTACCATTCGCAACGAAATGGCGGTTTTGGTGGAGGAGGGTTTTTTAGATAAGCCTCATTTTTCCGCTGGTCGCGTGCCGACAGCTTTGGCGTTTCGTCATTTTGTAAATCATCTCATGCAAGAGGAAAGCCTGCCAGTAGTGGATGAGGTTTCTATAAAACAGCGTCTCTGGGAAAAGCGCCAGGATCCCGTCCACTTTTTACAGCAGGCTGTTTATGACCTGGCTCGAGCAACGCAAGGCTTAGGTTTAGTCTATTTAAACAATGAAGAATTTTATTTCTCCGGTATGGCCAGTCTTCTGGATCATTCAGAGTTTTACAATATTGACTTGACGCGTACAGTTTTGCGCTTATTGGATGAACCAGAAATGCTCGGGATTATTTTTCAACAGATTTCTGCTGAACGCAACGGGGGTATTTTACTAGGACACGAGCTGGGAATGGAAAGCCTTTCCCCTTGTGGGTTAGTTTTTGCCCGCATACAACCGACACGTGGAAAACAAGGCTTTCTTTCTGTTCTCGGACCAATGCGAATGGATTATTCTCACGTTATCCCGCGGGTTAAATATTTTCAAAAGCTAGTGAATGAGTTAATGACGGGGTAGTTAGGCAATAGCTCATGAAGTAGTTAATGCGGTAGTTGATGTAATTATGCCTAAAAAGAAACCATCTGCCGACCAAACAAAAGATAAATCTAAAGAAACTGATAAACTCGTCGAGTTAGAGACTAATCTAAGGCGAGCGCTTGCCGATTACGATAACCTAAAAAAGCAAACCGAAAAAGAGAAAGCAGAATTTGCACGATTTGCCAATGGGGTTATAATAGAACAGTTGGCTGGTATTTGGGAGGGACTGGATATTGTAAATCAACAGCTTAAAACCCTGATGCAATCGCACGGGTTTGAAGAAATTCCTATCAGAGTTGGTGATAAGTTTGATCCTAATATTATGGAAGCAGTTATGTCCGATGGCGGGGGCGAAAAAGTAGTTGAGGTACTTGGAAAGGGATTTATGCTGAATAAGAAAGTAGTTAGAGCGGCGAGAGTGAAGGTGGGAGAAGTCAAGTTAGAAGTTAAAAATTAAAAAAGCAAAATTTGAGTTTAAAAATCAAAATTAGCGTAGGTAATATGTTTAAAGAGATACAGCAAGAAGTTAACAGTTTAGAAGATTACATTTATTCAAAGTCACGCTCTGATAAGGATAGCGTTTTTGTTTTACTTACCCATTTACTTGCAGAGTGTGGAGAGGCTGCGGATGAAATTAAGGGAATGGAAGGAAAACGAGCAGAGTCGCCCTCCGAATTTTCAAAGGGTGAACTCGCAAAAGAATTAGTTGATATTATCTTTAATGTTCTTCGTATTGCCCATTACTATGATATTGATGTAGATAAGTATTTCGATGAGAGGTTGAAAGGGATAAGGGATAAGTTTTCTTAAAATTATTAATTTTGAATTTTGCATTTTAAATTTTAACTAAAGTTGAAACAGCTATAAATCAATTATGAGCAAAATTGTCGGAATTGACCTCGGTACAACTAATAGTGTCGTAGCCGTTATGGAAGGCGGCCAACCCAAAGTAATCCACTCGGCGGAGGGTGAGAATCTATTTCCCTCAGTGGTGGATCCAGTAAAAAATATAGTCGGCCGCGTGGCCAAACGTCAGATTATTGCCGCTCCCAAACGTACTGTTTTTTCCATTAAGCGTTTGATGGGTTTGAAATATGACGACAAAGATGTCCAGCGAGATAAAAAGTGGCTTCCTTATGAAATTAAAGCAGGTAAAGATGGAATGGCAGTAGTTGAGGTTGAAGGCAAGACCTATACTCCGCAGGAAATATCTGCCAAAATTCTGCAAAAGATAAAGACTGATGCTGAGGCTTATTTAGGCAGTAAAGTTGAAGAAGCTGTTATTACCGTTCCCGCATATTTCGATGATTCTCAGAGGCAAGCCACTAAACAAGCCGGAGAGATTGCCGGATTTAAAGTCCGCCGAATTATTAACGAGCCGACAGCGGCAACGCTGGCTTATGGACTGGGCAAGAAGAAGGATGAACAAATCGCTGTTTTTGATTTGGGCGGAGGCACTTTTGACATTTCCATTTTGGAAATTGAGTCTGGAGACGGTGAAGAAGGCCGTGATGTTTTCGAGGTTCTGGCTACTAATGGGAACACTCATTTAGGCGGGGATGATTTTGATCAAAGAATTATTAACTATTTAGTTGAGGCGTTTAAAAAGGAAAATGGCATCGACTTAAAAAATGACGCTCAGGCCTTGCAAAGACTTAGAGATGCCGCCGAAAAGGCTAAGGTTGAACTGTCCACACGCAAGGAGAGTGAGATCAATCTTCCTTTTATCACCGCCGACAAGTCTGGTCCAAAACATCTTACTCACACCCTGACCCGCGCCAAGCTAGAAGAATTAGTTGGAGATCTAATTGACCAATGCTTTGAGGTTTGCGGCAAGGCTCTTAAAGATGCCAAGCTAAAGCCCTCAGAAGTTGAAGAGGTCATCCTGGTCGGTGGGCAAACGCGGATGCCCAAGATACAGGAAAGAGTTAAAAAATACTTTGGGCGCGAGTCGCACCAAGGTATTAATCCTGACGAGGTGGTAGCTGTCGGCGCCGCGGTGCAGGCAGGAGTCTTCACGGGCGAATCCAAAGAGGTTTTGCTTCTGGATGTTACTCCGTTAACTTTAGGGCTTGAAACTTTGGGCAGTGTGAGAACGCCGCTAATTGACAGAAATACTACTGTACCGACTTCTAAAGCGCAAATTTTTTCAACTGCCGCGGATAATCAGACTTCTGTTGAAATCAATGTTTTACAAGGTGAACGTCCGATGGCGGCGGATAATAAAAGCCTGGGGAAATTTATCCTCTCCGGTATCCCGCCGGCACCTCGAGGCGTGCCTCAAGTTGAGGTTACTTTTGATATTGACGCTAGCGGAATTCTGAATGTTTCGGCTAAAGACAAGGCCACTGGCAAAGAGCAAAAAATTACTATTACCGGCTCTACCGGATTGTCGGACGATGAAGTTGAGCGAATGAAAAAAGAGGCTCAGGAACATGCCGCTGAGGATGAGAAGAAGCAGGAAAAGATTAACGCCAAGAACCAAGCAGAAGCCCTTTGTTATACGGCAGAAAAGAGTCTCAAAGAGGCTGGGGATAAAGTACCTTCGGATATTAAAGAAAATATTGAGTCTAAGATAAAAGACATCCGCGGCAAACTAGAATCTGCCGATGCAGAAGAGCTTGAAAAGTTGACGCAGGAATTGTCGGAATCTCTTCAGAAAATTGGGGAGGCGATGTATAAGGCGGCTGAGTCTGAAGAGAAAGCTTCCGCCTCGGCGGATGGCGATGCCTCGTCAACTGAAACTAGCAATGATAAAGAGAGAGACTCCAGCGAAGGAAAGGAAGAAACTGTTGAGGGGGAGATTGTGGATGAGGGAGAAAAGGAAGATAACTAAAACATCTATCAGACTGTGCCTCTAAGCTACTAGCTGATTTTCAATGTGTCAAACAAAAAAGATTACTACGATGTTCTTGGGGTCTCCCGGGACGCGGATGACAAGCAAATAAAGAAGGCCTATCGCAAGCTGGCGCGTAAGCTGCACCCGGATGTTAGCCAGGAAAAGGGCGCGCAAGAGAAATTCAAAGAAATCAACGAAGCTTACGAGGTACTTTCCGATTCGCAGAAACGTTCTGCCTACGATAGACTCGGACATGCGGCTTTTGATGGTTCCTTCGCGGCAGGAGCCGGGGCAGGTTATGGGGCGGGCGGATTTGGTTCTGGTGGTTTTTCCGATCCCTTTGACATCTTCGAAAGTTTCTTTGGTTCCAGATCACCTTTCGGGGCGCGTTCGGCTGGTCGAGCAGATAAAATAGCGGGCAGAGATTTGTTATATCCTTTAGAAGTAGATTTAGCTGATGTTATAAAGGGTTTACAAACAGAAATTACCTATCGGCGGTTGAAACCCTGTTCCGCATGTGATGGCAGCGGCGCCGCCAAGGGTTCTACTAAAAAGACCTGCACTAAATGTCAGGGACAAGGCCAAGTGCGCCAAATTGCTAATTCGTTTTTTGGGACATTATCAACCGTAATTACCTGTCCCGAATGTCGGGGTGCTGGTGAGATTATTGAAAAGCCATGTTCCGAATGTAAGGGTAAAGGGCGTGCCGCAGGTGCAGAGAAGCTAACCATTAAGGTTCCACCTGGGGTTGAAACAGGGCATCGTGTACGATTTGCTGGCAAAGGCGATGCTGGCGAACCGGGGGCGGCTAGTGGAGATCTTTTTATCCAAATTAAAGTTAAACCCTCCAGGATTTTCAATCGGCGTGGCGCGGATGTGATTTTAGAGTTACCGGTGACTTTTACTCAGGCTGCCATAGGTGACACCATTGAAGTTCCAGTTATTGACCCTAAAGCAAAAGATGGTATTGGCAAAACTAAGGTTAAAATTCCTGCTGGTATAACTGCCGACACATTTATTAAACTTACGGCCAAAGGCTTCCCGCACCTTAATCGTTCTGGACGCGGTGATGAGCTGTTGCAAGTTAAACTCCAAACACCGCAAAAACTCAGTAGTCAGGAAAAAGAGCTATGGGAAAAGTTGAGTAAGGTGGAAAGACAACCGAAGGGGTTATGGGAGAAAGTGTTTGGATAATATAGCAACCGTAAAACAAATTTACCACATTTTCAATTAGCATCTAGTCTATGGGCACTTGTAGCGGCGGTGCTTTAGCACCGCGGCAGGGAAGGATAACGGCCTTCCGTCGTTAAGCTACGACAGCCAGGTGCGCCGCTATAACAAGGGGCTCGGTAAATTTGTTTTCATTATTTTTTCACATAAACGCTTAGCGTTTCTCTTGCCATTTTTTCCCAGCTGAAACGCTTGATATTTTGATACCCATTGGAAATTAGTTGCCCTCGCAGTTTTTTATCCTCCATTACTTTCCTTATCTTATCGGCAATATCTTCTTCCGAGTAAGGATCAAAATATAGGGCCGAGTCCCCGGCAATTTCTGGCAGGCAGGAAATGCGAGAACATAGCACGGGAAGACCTTGTGCTTGTGCTTCTAGAATAGGAATCCCAAATCCCTCTTTGAGGGACGGGAAAATATAGGCGAGAGCATTTTGGTACAACACGTGTAAGTCTTCATCTGGCGCATAACCTCCAGGGGCAGTAAAACCGGGGAAAATAATTTGGTTAGTCATACCAGCTTGGTCAACCTCTTTTTTAAGCTGGTGCGAAAATGTATCTACTTTCCCGACCAGAACTAATTTGGGGTTTAACCCTCTTTGAGGGTTAAACCCCATTTTATGAGCTTTGATCAATCTGCGATGGTTTTTATGCTGGTACATAGTGCCGACGTATAGGAGATAGGGACATTTGATGCCATATTTTTCTAATACTTGGTTTGATTTATTTTTAAATACCTTTTTATTGCTTGTCAGTTTAGAATCTAACCCTTCGTGAGTAACTACAATTTTTAGGGGAGAAACTTTGAGATGCCTGATGATATCTTTCTTGGTAGCCTCAGAGGGAACAAGAATTTTCTTGGCCCTATGGGCGGCGAGTCGGATAGCGAAAAAATAAACTATTTTCTTAAAATAATAGTAAGGTAGACTGCGAGTGCTGCTGCCGAAAGTTGAGTGACTCATGTGTATTAGGTCATGAATAGTTAAAACATAAGCGCCGGGATATAAGAGGGGAATGTTGAAATTTGTGAAGTGTACCAGGTCAGGCCTTTGTTTCAGTAATTTAATGGTTAGTAGGATTTGTTCTGCAAAGCTGTAGGGTGCGTAGTCGGCAAGGATTTTCTTAAAGTTCGGATTAGGCGGTGTATAGTTTTCAAACCCGTCTTGACGCAGAATAACAGTATAGTTGTTTGTGGTGTCTATCAGGGATAACTCTTGAAGGAGATTGCGGGTGTAGCGGCCGATACCGGTTATATAAATGCGCGCATCGATAACAATTTTCATATTAAACAACAACAACTAGAAGTGTCCAAACAATAAGCAGGGCAAAGGCAAAATATTCCAAGATTGTTTCCATCGTAAGATTCTTGGATTCCCAATGGTGAATGATACCCCATAAAGGATAAAGCAGCGCTACTCCCAAAACGGCAACCCTCTTTAGGTGTATAGTTTCCAATAAAAACAGACCTGCTATTGCCGTAACGATGATAAGAAAAATAAGCACATACTCAAAGGCGTGTTTAAGAAAATAGTTCTGGTTCTTCATAGTATTGCTCCTGCTCCATTCAAAATGGTGATGATAAGCAGGATACTCACAATTCCTGCGTGCATCAGTGAATGAGAATTATTGCGCTTAATCCCCTGTCTCCAGAGCATTATCGAATCACCTAAAAGAAGTAAAATAAGTCCAGCAAAGAAGAGAACGGCAACCTGCTGGCCGTTGCTCCAGGAAGTGGGACTTAAAACTATACGTGCGGTGTCTTCGAGATTTTGCCAACCGGTATAAAGTTGTGCCGAGATACCCTGCGGTTTATAAGCTTTTTCCTCGTAGATACTTGTATAAACACTTTCGGGATAAAAGACGACAGTATCCTCCCTCGGAGAAACATACTCCTCAGGTTGCGCAACTGGTTGTTCATCCTCAATTTGTGCAGGGACAGTAGCAGGAACAGGAACCTCTGCGGAGGCGGGCGCATTTGTCGGGATGACCGTTGGGATTGGATCACTAACGGCAAGAGCGGATGTCGTTTGAGTTGTAGCTACTGCGTTAATGGGTGTTCCAAAAAGTTGGACAACAAGGGTTGTTTCTTCGCCAAGCAAGACTCCATTAACTACAGCAATGCCCATTTCGTTGAAATTAGAATTTAAAAGATTAGCTCGGTGTGATGGAGAGCCCATCCATCCGGCAACAACACCGGCAGAGGTATTAAAATCTTTGGCTAAATTCTCTCCAGCGTAGCGATAATCATATTCAACTTGCTGGAAAAAGTCCCACGGAGTAGTACCGTCTGGAGCAACATGGGCCCAATAATCTTCGTTAAACATATGCTGAGCCTTAAGCTGGGCGGCGCGATTTAAAGAGGAATTTTCTACTAATGCGTGTACAGCTACTTGACTTCTTTCCTCATTAACTAATTTAAAGAAGTCCTGTTGATAAATACTCGTAGCAAAACTAAGTATCTGCGGGTTAGAGGAACCAAATAGAGTTAGATTAACCTGAAAGAGAATAAAGGCCGTTACAAGCGGGAAAATCGAATAATGCCGCAAGGCAGGTGGGCGATGATCATTTTTCTTATGGGGGAAGAATAATGAGCGTAACATTGTACTTTGTGCTATTATAGCACAAAGTAGCTAGATTTGCACATTTAGCAGTGTTGTTTTCGTTTTCAGCTTGGGGTATAATTAAAATCTGGTTTGTACTGATGTTTGTTTATGGCAGGTGTCGCTGCCGCTCGGTACAGGGCATAATTCGGCCCACGGAAAAAGCTACGTCTCCGACGTGCTTTTTCCTAACTTCATTATGGGGCGGTAATTTAGTGAGACTCGGAATTACGGAGTAATTCCGTCAGTCGAACTGAACCGTGAACCGGAGCGTAGCGAGTGGTTCATGGCTCAGGAGAGAATGGTTCAAGGAGTGTTTGCTGCCCTGATACCAGATCGGCAGTTTACTGCCGCTCGGTACAGGGCATAATTCGGCCAACGAAATTGCATTAGCAATTTCGGGCCTCATTATGGGGCGGTAACTCAGTGGTAGAGTATCAGCCTTTTAAGCTGAGAGTCGTGGGTTCGACCCCCACCCGCCTCACCACGTAAAAATCCGATGAGCTTAATCCGCCGAAGCGGCGGACGTAACGAATCGTTGATTTTTACAGTGGGACGTTTAAATCCGTAGGATTTATTACGTTCCCTTCATCGGGATATTTCGTGGCTATAAATATATGCATTTCGTTTACATCCTCCAAAGCCTCAGTACTAGAAATTTTTACATTGGATACACACAAAACGTAGATCAGCGACTAAAAGCACATAACTCCGGAGAAAATATCTCTACAAGGAATGGAGGCCTCTGGAAATTAATTTTCTTCGAAGCGTTTCTTAACAAGAAAGACGCACTTAATCGGGAAAAGTATTTAAAAAGTGGTTGGGGACGAAAATCAATCAATAAATTAATGAATAACTACTTTCAAGAATCGTAAGGATTAAAATATCTGGTGAAAACAACCAGCCCGGCAGGACGGGTTTGACCTGCCACAAGAACCATTCTAAGAACAGTTCTTAGGATACCACGTGGAATAAATCAAACATTCCACCAGTCAAGACAATTCTCTTCTTAGATCTATATTTGCCTAGATTCTGTTCAAGCCTTTTTGTAGAAAGGATTTTCATAGGCTAAAATTAAACAAATTTGGTTGTTAGCAAGGCTCGGCAGTGGTTTTCATTGGTGTAGCAGTGCTCTCAAACCACGTTAGACGTGGCGCGCACTGGATGTTTGCCTCGGGTTTAGCCATGTATTGGAGAAATACTCTACCTATTGACATACAGGTTCTTGGAATGACCCCATGCTCTTAGAATAATACTAGCGTTAAAAAGAAGTCTTAGAGAATATCGTTAGTTTCCTCCGCATTATCTTTCACTCTTTTCAACGTCTCCCAAATTGTGCTCGGGGTAGGAAAGTTCTCTGATTTGTAAGATTGTCGGCTGGAAAAGTGACCCGAAACCCCGGACCAAGGATCAGTCTCGTTAACTTGGTAGTAGGCGAATAATACTGCTCTTTCTCTGCCTCTGGGCTCAAGTGCTCCAATTACTGCTTGTCTGTCTGCGTCAGTGTGTAAATTTCTTGTGACTACGGGATCTTCGTCAATTATTGCCGCACGGTACATTGTTAGGACAGTTCCTACGGGCGACTCGTCATATTCCGCGATATATCCTGATGCGGGATCAAAAAAAGTACGCGGCACCTGCTGTTCACTGCGGAGTGTTCTAAAAACGCCTTCCAGTTCTCCCAAAAGAGTTTTTATTTCCTCGTATGTAAATTCCTGCTCGGCGGTCTCGGGTGCAGGTAACTTCCCTATGCGTTTCAGGTATTCCTGTGTAAGTTTTTCATTTTTTCTCATAGCTTTCAGGAAATCACCAATTACACTGGCCTCTTCACTAGGATCTGCAGCTATTATTTCTTCATACCTTTTAATCCTTGCTTGTTGTTTTCCTAAATATACGCTGATTTCGTCATCAGTCATCAGGTCTGACCTGCGCTTTCCGGGATTTTCTCTAAGAATATCAGGTGGCGTACTACCAAGCCTTTCATGGTATACAAAGTCCTGCTCTAACTCGCAAAGGTCTTTTTGAGGGGGCTCTCCTTCGCAGGCGGCCTTTTCTGCGGTAAATGGATTTAGCATTATATTATCTCTCACAACGAAATTATATCATGATTGCAAGACAAAGCTCGTCCGTGTGTATTATGCCATAGAAATATTCCTCAAGAGAGGTCTTGTTAGGCCAAAATGGGAATTCCTCGAAATGTTAGAGTACATCACGCTCTTTTGAGCCGAAAGGGGGTGATGAAATGAATCATTTCGAGATGGAATTAACAC
>JAHISN010000056.1 GCA_018818265.1 Patescibacteria group bacterium
CCTCGACCCGGGGGCCGAAACGATCCATCATTCCGACTGCGACGACGAGTTCCAGGTCTATCACGCGCTCGGTTGCCCGAGACTCCAGCACAGCCATGGCGGTGATACTATCCGCATCCGGACGTACTGTACCAAGTACGGCACCCGCCGGCGGCAGTTCGCAATAAGCTGCCTGCTCGCAAGCCGCCGGGTCAGCGCTGGTCGCACCTGGGCCGTGGTGGTCAAGATCGTTACGAAAACCGGGCATCGTGACTTCGATGCCAAAATCGATGGTCGAGTTTTCCTGGCCCGGCCGCGGATCCAACTGCACGAATGTGTAAAAAGACATTTTAACCTCCTTTATCGGTATTGCTAGCTCCCCAATGTGTCGGGGCATGTCTTTGCTAGCTAAAAGCCCGGCAGTAGACACCACCGGGCACGCCCACGGCAAGATGCCGGGGCAATCGAAGGGGTTCCCTTCCCAAAACTATCCAAAAATTAGATAACTTTGGAAAAGAAACTCTAAATATTGCAAATTTCTTCGAGGGGAGTAGCTTGCGCCGCTCCCCTCGCATATTGGCAGGGGCAGGAGGATTCGCCTTGAACCAGAACTGCAACTTGCAGTACGGTTCATGGCACCCTATACCGTACAGTAAAATGCGGTTCTGGTATAGGGCGAACCTCCAATTATCTTATGCCCCCATATTATTGTTAAAGTGCTTTAACAACATATTCAATTTCATGCTACAACTTAATAATAAGCCATGCTGGCCGAAATGTCAAGCCTATGGGGTTGGCGCAGGGCTTCGCGTAAGCTTTAAACTGGTGAATGTATTTAGCACCACATAGGCTAAAATCAGACTTGGAAATAGTTTGAGGAATTATCCTAAATTCTCGCAATAGAAGAAGCCAAGCATCTGGTAATAAAAACCTCTTTCAGTCACTGCATTTACTCAATCATCCACTCAAAATAATTGTATCCGACAACAACCTAAATATCTCGTAAACATGTATTCATGTATATCCAAAGGCAACATGGCAACTTTGCACAAACCATTACAAAGAAAATATCAGAAGATGACTCTAGCCGAGTAGCTGAAAGCATTTACAAAACATTCAAGCACGGCCAACGTCTCGGTTTTGATTGAGTGTTACAACTCGAATTTGAATGGAAGACTGAAACGATTAAAGGTTTTAAGAATTACCAACATGCAAGGTTGTAGCTTCGCATACACCTCGGGCGAAGTTTTTCTTAGCATAATAATTGTCAAAGAATAATAAATGCTTGAGTTAGGGCCAGGAAACTAAAGTAGACCTTCTACCGTTTCTTTAGCCGCAGTTAAAGACGCAATAGCGTCACTATTTTCTTCTTCATTAGCCTGTCTAATTAAGCGATTAAGGGTTTTAAGAGCTGCTTGAATTTCTTTTTCTCCCAATCCGGTCGTTTCGGCAGTTTCCGCTCCGCGTGAGGCGATGGCGGCGCGGACAACTGCAGTCTGGCGAGGCATTTTCTGACCCTTGAGCTCAGCCAGAACCCGAGTTAAGTCTGCCGTTTCCAACTCCGCTAACATTCCCCAAACTTGTAGTCTGTCCTCGGGCAGATTTTCGGCAGAAATTGCCCCACCTGCGGACATTTCCTGTGCGGATGTTACTGGCACGGTTGCTACAGATTCTGGCCCTGGCGGCATTTCACTACCAACCGCTGATGTTGGTCGCGCAGTCGCCGGTTGTCTTCGTTGTTGTTCTTGTTCGTCGCGTACTTCCTGTAACCAATCACACTCTTCCAATTGCTCCAGCGCGCGTTCGGCAGTTTGCCCCATGTGATAGATAGGGTCGTCAACTCTACGGGTGATGTGGCCCGGCTTTTTCAGGCGCCACTGTTCATAAACTTCTCGAGCAGAAGGCAGCAACCGAGTAATTAAATCTTCCAATTCCCGATGGGCACTCAAAATAGCATTTTCTATTTGCCGCATTTGAGAAACCCCTGCCTCTGACAAAGGACTAATTACATGCATTCCGGTTTGTATTCTGTTTTCGGCTAAACCCTGCGCGTGAGCGATAAGCCCCATGGCACCCTCATAGGTACGATTGGCCGCTTCCATTTCGCGAACGCGGCCGTGGCGAACTAATTCAACCGGTATTAAATCACCGCCGTAATCATCAAATATTCGGTTAAGTTCCGCCAAAAGTCCGGCTCTCTTGCCAAGCGCCTGGATTTCAGACGGAATTTGCTCATGCGTTTGAGTAAAGGAAGCTCTAAACTCGTCAGGGGAGGACAACTCTGCCCCGCGGGCTCTTTCTAACCAGTTATCTGCAAACTCCTGCAATTTAGCTTCATAATCGGGGGCGTCCAAAGCAATTCCACTGCTTTCAAAATTTCTTTTTAACTGGAACCAAATATCTTCAGCATCGGCCACCCACAAACCAGCATCGGGCATTTTGCCGGTACTGTAAGCTTTTTCTTTATATACAGCTTCTACCGAACAGCCGGTGGCTACCAGTACTCCATCAACTTCTATTGGTGACCACAGTAAAAAGTTGCCTGTTTCAAAATCGCTAAAAGATTCTCTCAAATGCGGCGGCAGTTGTTCCAAGTCTATACCCCGCGGGTGGGAGGCAATACCACCGCGAGGCAGGTATTGATTAGTAAACCTGTCCCTTGCCGCTTCATCATCATGAGAATTGGAAAGCCAAACCGCGAGTCCGGAACGTCCCCGCGGAACATTATCATCTCTAATATCGCTATAAACTACATATTGCAACTGCTCAGGGGCTACCGCCCGCAGGCCTTCGGTAAACGGCATTCTTAGTTGATTAGCTATGGTAAGAGTTGTATTTTGCAACTCTTTCCGATGTCTTCCGAATTCTAATTGATTAACTTGGGAATACGCAGTTTCAACATCGCCTCTAACTTGTCCCCAGTTGCCTTGACTGCGATTATGACGGGCACTTTCCAAGGCCCGTGAGAGGTTATAAGTATTCGGCACACTGCCCTCTAACTGTTGTAACCTGGATGCCAGAACTTGCTCATCACGCGCCCAGTTTTGCTGTGCCTCTTGAGCAGATCTAGCATGTTGTTCAATGTACCTGCGAATATTGCTAAATCTTTCCTGTTGATGTTGCCACCTTGCTACAGGCTCCCCGTTAATCCACAAGCTTCTGAGCTCATCGGCAAGCATAACCATTTGGTCCACCTGAGCTGGAACCAGCGAGCGATAATTTTCGGCTTCTGCCAACGCTTGCTGAAGTCCGGCAATTCTTCCAGTAACCTCCACCTGATCGGCCAGCATTTCTTGCAATCTTTCTTCCGTTGCCTTAACACTTATCCCTTGAGGTGGCTGAACTCCGAGCCTTACGGGAAAAACTCTTTCTAATTGCCGCTCAAGATCCTTTTTGAGGTGACTGGTAATTATTTTGAGTAGTTCCTCTTTTTGTCTGCCAAGCTCATAACTTTGCAAAGGTTTGCCGTTTTCGGTTTCCAGAAAACCAATGGCCGTTAGTATCCATTGTTCAACCTCTTCCGCGTGAACGAGCATAAACAACGCTTCTACCGCCCCAGTAGTGTCTCTCCTCATCTTGTCCATTTTATTGTCCAATCCTTCCCAAGTTTTTCTGCCTTCGGGAATATACGCTTGGGGATTTAAATCAACAGTTTTTCCCATTGCACCTTCAGTAATTTGGGGGATAGTGAAAAGATATAGCGAGATTTCAGTTGGAGTATTGCCAATGTGCGCTAAACCCACGCGGGAAAGCAGTGCATCAAGGTCAATACCTGGAGTTAATTCAAACGACTCGCCGCTATGATGAGCCGCTTCCGGTCGCAAAGCGGCATAATAAGCGCCTTTCTCCTGCATTTTTTCTAGTTCTAGATATGATGCTTGTCCCGGACCTTCCCATACCAGTTGATAACCCCCGTCACGCGCAGGAAGCTGACCCTGAATTTGTCCCCATTGTTCAGGGGTAAGATTATACAAAAAATGTTTTTCCCATATGAAGTGACCGTCTTGATAAGGCACCGGTGGCTCTGCAGAAAATGCGATATAGGCTCGTCCGTCACGATACTCTATGTTCAGAGTTACTTCCTGCTCCTGCCCTTCAATTTCTACAGCAAAAGTCATTTCCTGTGGGGAATGAGCCTCAATCTCGTCGCGTCGAGCGGATGATAAAATAGCTTCGGTTTGCGGCAGGTGGCTGAAAGGACTATCGGCCATTTGTATCAGAGCTTCTTCAAGCTGGGGTAATTCATTGGCTTGGAGACGTACCAGAAAAGACTGCAGGTTGTTGGCCAGCCACTTCTTGTAATCAAAAACTCCTACCGAAGTGTCCATATTGTGATACCTGCTAGTAAGATGCCGAATGTCAGCGAAAGATGTAATTAACTCCTGCACATGCGGATAAGCGGCAAGTTCTTCCCATACCTCGGCTTTATCACGATATAATCTGGGATTAAGTTGAGCATAAAGGGGTCCGAGGGTTTCCGCGGCGTTTTCGGGAATCCACGGGACCAACTCTTCGGGAACATACCCAGCTACTAGTTGAGTGAATTCGGTTTCTTCCATGGTGTGCGGCCCAAGCATAAAGGCCCACTTTGTTTGAGCGGCAACTCCCCGCCCAACACGTCCTTTTTCAGCAATGGTTTCCTCTATAAATCCGTCCTGCACCACGCCAGCAGAGGTTACCTGCCCGTGGGTCCAGCCAGAGTGCGAATAAATCTGCGCTCGTTTGCCCAGCCCTTCCATCATCAGGTGTCTATTGACCGTTTCCCAATCATCGGCGGTGAGAGGCAGACTCAAAGGCATATTTTGCTCTCTAATATAGCTCAGCATAGTTTTAAGTCTGTTGGCGGCGCCAGTATAGGCTCGTGGCGACATGCCAACAGCCTGGGGTTTAATATTACTTCTGTGCATGTGCCACACCACATTAATGAAAGTCGCCACATCGGAGCCGGGGACAATTAAATCAACCTCTTCATCTTCTATGACTGTTCTGCTTAGCCCTCTTTCTTCAAGAATACAGCTCACGCGCACCTTTTCTCTGCCCTGGTCATCATAACGGTCGGAGGAGCGGCGGGTTAGATCATCGGTAAATAGTGAACGCCAGTCTTCACCGGCGGTGGCTAAGGCGAGATTTACAGTCGCCTGCATTTGGCGGGGGGCCGTTTCCGCAGTTAGAGCAAATTCTATTGACTCGCGGGACAAGGGATTACTGCGGAGACGGTGGGCCAACCCTGTTAGTCGGCCTTCTTCTAATAACCCGCGGGAGAGTAAGGAAGCATGGATCTTTTCTGTCTGTTCCGTTGAGACATCGGAAAACCAGGAAACCGTCCGCGGGTCGTTACCAATGGCGTACATTTGCAAAGCAACTTCGGGGAATCCATTGCCGTTAAGCGGTCGCGGCATTGGTGAAGGCTCCATATCCAAATCGTCTTTATCTCGAGGCATTTTCATTTTAGTACCCCCGTAACAAAGCCACATCGTGCCGTCACAAAAGCGGCCGATACGGCCGCGTGCTTGTATCAGGGAAGTCCCTTCCACCGGGGCGGAACGCACTCTGGTGCCAACGCCGGCATCTTCAAATACTGGCTCAATATGATCGGCAGTACCAATAGCATCATGTACCGGCTTGCTAACACCACTGCCCATTGCCCCGTAAGTAGTTAAAATAACCAATCGCTGTCTCTCATCTTCAGGTAATGTAAAATTTCTCGCCATAAATTCTGCGATTTCTCGGTTTACACCTACCGAGCTATCACCGGAAACATAGCGGAACACTTCGGTTCCCTGTCCAGCATACTCCTGATCTGGGTCTCCTATGGAGGTAAGTTTACGCAGGGCTTCTTCCGCCCCTAAAACTTCCCGCCGACGGCCGCAAAGAATCAACAGATTTCTATCTTTAGTAGCTTTAAGATACTCGTGCGCTGTCTGCAGGACCGAATGAGGGGATAACTCCAACTGGCTTTGGTGAGGTGTTTCGCCGCTAACTTCAGCCGTTTCTGCTCCAGCCCATTCCAAAAAACCGGTATCTTTCTTCCTTCCCCGGCCTTGGTTGGGCGGTTTAGGCATGGTGGCAGTAGCAAAGCCGCTGCCAAGGTTCCTTTTCCCGTCGTCATGATCTTTATTTAAACAACCAATGAGCGCTTCGGTTACTCCGTGCTGCATATCAGCATGAATCTCATCAAACAAAACATAATCATCGGGGCCAATTTCACCCCGCGCATAAAGATTCCATGCCATTCCGGTGGTAACTACCAGGATATTGGCATCAGGATTTCGTTTTCTTTCTTTATCCAATCCGCCGTACCAGTGGCCGGTAATATCTTCGCCGTAAAAGTGTGCGAGATTTTCCGCGGCATCGCCGCAAAGGCCTTGCGTAGGTTCAATAATAATAACTCGGCGAGGTCGGTGTTCCCCTTCGGTCAAAAGCAACTGGGGAGCTAAAGCTAAAGTTTTCCCGGTGCCGGTGGGGGCGATGTAGGCACGGTTCCTTTCCGGGTCAACCTGAGGTAAAAGTTGAGCTACAAGGCGCCTTTCGCCGCCGGGCAGTGTAATGAAGGCCTCTACATCATCCCGCAGCTTTTGAAGTCTTTCCGGTGATAGCCGCTCCGGCCCGCGGCGCTCTCTTTCCACGCTGGATCTGGCTAAGATCGGAGCTTCAGTCCCTGCCGACATTTCAGCTGGTGTGTTTCCTTGTTTGAGCATGATTCAAAAAGCGATCTGGAACATCTCTCGGTCGTTCTAAAACTCAATCGCTTTGACGACTAGACTTTTCACTTTTAACCCTCCTTCGCCTCGACAGTTGTCTCAGCTACGGGAGACATGCATTTGACTATTCTCCCCCCGGTCTCACGATAAAATACCCAAATCCCTGGTGGCGGCCGGTACCGGAGGAATAACCAACCCGTCGGCAAATACCACCTTGTGTTTCTACTTCTTCTTTGATGGTATCTTCACCCAGTAATGGGAACCCCTCCGTGGTGAAAATATTGCCTAAATGAACTAATAAAGCCAGATCGGCAGGAAAAGCCATTTTAGGAAGCCTGATTTCTCGGGCAGAAAATTCCATTATTCCTCCTCCGGGCGCGCCGTGTGCAGTTTCTACAATTTCCAGAAAATCTGTTTGCGTTTGGCCAATAGATTCCGTTACTGTTACTTCACGGACCACTCCACCTAAAGCAATAAATTTCTCTCTTAACTGTTGGTCTACAGGGACACCTGTGCTTTCGAGTATATTAACTTCGGTAGTATTTTCCAGTTGAGAGGCTAAACTGGTAGTTGAATGAGAAAGGGCGGAGATTTTACATTCTAAATTGATAGGGTCAAGACGGCGCAAGATTTGCTCGATTTCTTCTCTGGCCGCCCGCAGGCTGTTTAGTTCGGCCTTTTCATCTTCGCGCCAGATGCCACTGGCGGCTTCGCCTTCTTCTGCACGACCAAGACGTGCGTTTACTTGGGTTAGGAGACTTTCGTAATACGGTATCAGCTGTTCAGAAACTCTTCCTAAACTCTCGTTATCTCTCAATTGCTGTTGAGCCAGTTCTAAATATTGTTCCAGTTGCTGCCGGCGCCGGAGCTGCGCTTTTTGTTCCAGCTCCTCGCGATGTTCCCGTGCGACATTAACCATTTCTGGCCGCCGGTCACGCAAAACAACCGGGCTAGACGTATAGTGGTGGCCAGAACCAAAGCCAAAACTAACTTCCACATAAGCGCCTTCATCATCCTCCCTCAATCTAAAACTGAACAAGCTCTCCGGCGCATTCATTTGCACCGTACCAAAGGGAATTTCCCTACCCACCAAACGTTCTTTTGATTGCGTCACTTCCGCTTGCGGGGCTTCCTTAGCAAACCGCTGCAGCATTTCGGCTAAATCGTGCGTATTTTCATTAGACATAATTTAAGTTTATAGAAATATGGTTCTTAGGAAATCTAATGCACAATCGCGAATTAAAATTCGCTACTACAAAGAAATTAGAATCTCCTCGCGCCACACAATCCCCAAATCTTGTTAACCTAGCCGTCTAATAGCTCTCCCTGTACCACCGCCCTACTTTTGGCTCGATCTGTACAGAACGCATCGTTAGGATAAAAAATATTCTCTTAACCACACAATTACTACTGAGGCGAGCATACCTGCCAAGCTCGCCACAACCGTATTCAGCCAAATCATCGGTTTTACTGTTTCTACAATTGGGTTCTCGATTAAAGTGCTAATTTCTACACCACTGGTCTCCGCTGTGCTTAGAATA
>JAHISN010000057.1 GCA_018818265.1 Patescibacteria group bacterium
ACAGTGAAGAACCCCGCGCTGCGACAGCCATGCGGCATCGCGTGGAGAGCGCGGGGCTTCTTCCTAAGGAAAAACCAGAACATTCACAGCGTTGTTTGAAGAACACCATTCATCACCACTCTACGACAGCCATTCGGCATCGCGCGGAAAGGGTGGTGGCACCATTCCAAAAGAATGGTGTGCCTGGTTTTTCCACGTGAAACCGTAAAGCTGGTAACTGATTAACCATGAAAACTTCTAACGATCCCAGACACGTTGCCCGTCGATTAGCGTTACAAGTCCTTTTTGCATGGGAAGGCAATCGCAGACTGGCGCGGTGGCTACCGGGACAAACAGAAGCGAGGTATAAATGCGCGCGGCAGTTGTACCGTGAATGGACACATCGTAAATATACTGCCGAAGAATATTTTGATTACCAACTGCTGCAATTGCTAGTTAAGAGAATAGTTAGGAAAGCCGAAAGGTTTGATGAATTGATCGCGGATTCGGCACCGGAATGGCCACTTGACCAAATTGCGCCTATCGACCTGATAATCCTTCGCATTGCTGTGGCTGAACTAACACAAAAAGGTGATTTGCCTTACAAAGTAGTTATCGACGAGGCAGTTGAATTAGCTAAAGAATTTGGCGGAGATAACAGCAGCAAATTTATTAACGGCGTGCTAGGGACAATAGTAGAAAAATTAGGGAAAGTGAAATAAGTTTGTAGGAAGTAAGTTGTCGGTTGTAGGTTTATCATGTTCCTTTACCTACTACCTACTATCCACCACCTACCACCAAGTCATGGATTTTACTAATCTCGAAAAAAAAATAAATCTTGAATTTAAAAACACCGAGCTACTGCTTCATGCTTTTGTTCACCGCTCATACCTTAATGAGCACCGCAACTTCAAGCTGGATTCTAACGAACGGCTAGAGTTTTTAGGCGATGCCTGTCTAGAGTTAGTCGTTTCGGACTATCTCTACAAAAAATACCCTGGAGAAGACGAAGGCATCCTTACCAACTACCGTTCGGCTCTTGTCAATACCGCATCATTAGGTGAAACTGCGCGCGAGTTAGGACTGGGAGAATACTTATTGCTCTCCCGCGGCGAAGAGGATGGTGGCGGACGTGATTCGGAACACTTGCTGGCGAATACATTCGAAGCCATGTTGGGTGCCTGTTATCTAGAGGCAGGACTGGAAGCGAGTCAAAGAGTTGTAGAAAAACTACTCTTGCCCAAATTGGAACATATAATTGAGAAGAAACTCTACCATGATGCGAAATCCCACCTACAAGAGCTAACTCAGGAATTGGTTTCTATCACGCCGATTTATAAAATTCTTTCCGAGTGGGGACCAGATCATTCTAAGGAATTCAAAGCAGGCGTATATTTAGAAAATAAATTGATTGGAGAGGGAGAAGGCAACAGTAAGCAAAGGGCAGAGATCGACGCCGCAGAAAATGCCCTTGAAAAGTTGGACGAAAACATGTAGAATAGCATCTCAGCAATATAGCTAAGCAGCTACACAGTTACACATTAATATAAAGACGCAGTCTTTCAAGCGTTTGGCTATGAAGCTGAGTAGTTGCGAAGCTGACTAGCTAATATACCATGCTCAAAATCAGACTTTCCCGAACGGGGCGCAAAAACTATCCATCATATCGTATTGTAGTAACCGAAGCGAGTCGAAAGCGCGATGGCAAGGTTACTGAGACTATCGGTCACTACAACCTACAAACTGATCCCCCGCAGATTAAGATAAAGAAAGAGCGGTTAGAATATTGGATAGCGAAGGGTGCCCAAATGACGGACGCGGTAAGGAAACTTTCAAGCTGATAACCCCAGCACCATACGGTGCGGGGCAGGCTGGAAACTGATTATGCAAGATTTAATTGAATTTATACTCAAACAAATAACTAACCACCCAGACGAAATCGAGGTTTCTGTTGAGAAGGAAACTGATATTAATCAAGTAAGGTTTAATGTCCTTTTAAATCCTGAGGATATGGGTATTGTTATCGGCAAGGATGGGCGCACGATTAAATCTATCCGCAATCTGGTTAATATCATCGCCTTGCCAAAGGGTATAAATATTTATTTGGATGTCAAAGAGAAGGGGAAAATTGCCGCGCTGTAGCCCTGCCTCGCCGGCAGGCGGGTTTAGCATAAACGGGCTAGCGAGGCTGAATTTAGAACGGATCCTCTTTCCCGCTGCCAATTTCACTTTCCCCTACTTCACCTATTGTCGATTGTATAAAAGTGCCGTAAGAATTTAACTTGGATACCTGAGCTAATATTTCCTCATCGGCCGTACCCAATCCGATTAACGCCTCTTCCACCGCTCCAAAGCTTTTTGGTAACGGAAGATATGGAAACAGAACATCAGCTGACACATGTAATTTATCCTCATCACTTTCAATTTCCAAATTATTTAACGAGAGGACACGTTTGGCCCGCTCGGTGTTTTTAAGAAAAGCAACAATTTGCGAAGCATCACCGTCAACAATAACAGGGACTTGTAATACCGCTCCACCACCTTGATTTCCTAAACCTTCGGCGCTACTAACAGCCACACTCAGCGTCCCCAGTTCAACTTGCGAATTTCGCGCCAGACTCTCCAATGCGGCAAATGCAGTCCATTCATGAGCAAAAGAAGGCAAAGCCTCTTCTAAAATGAGAATACTGGTATCCAATACTGCTTCACTTAATGTGCCTAAAAGTTCAGCCTTTGGCATTAATTTCCGTTCCAAAAGGATTTCTTTCTCTACAATCTCGGCTTTCATTTGATAACTTTCCCTGACCCATGGGTAAATAGCAAACATCACCACCCCAAACGAAACAATAGTACAAACAACAGGAAACAAAATAGATGGTTGTTTAAAACTAAAAAATGTTTTCATATACTTCTCTCCAATGTTAATACAAAGACAATCTCATTTTTATCCAGTCTAAAGTCGCACAACTTAACAGTAGTACTCCGTATTTCCTCCCAATCATCAAGTACTGTTACCAAATTATCTACCTGTTCAAGGGAATCTGTTTGGGCGACAAGTTCGAAAGTTAATGGAGTATTAACCTGATTTAAAGATAGCATACGCACGCCCGGAGGAAGTTTACCATTAATACCGTCAACAAAATCTGCAAAGATTCCGCGCTCAACAAAATGTGTGCTCAGAAATTCAACTTTATCCTTTACAGTTAGTAACTTGCCCTCTAGTCGACGATTGTCTTCATTGTTTATAAATAAATTCTGTTCGATAATCTGAACCTGAAGACCATTCAAACGCTCACGCACCTGGCTATGATAAGTAAAAACAACCAACACAGCACCAGCTAGTAGAAGAAGTTCACCAACGCAAATAAGATATATCCTTAGTAAGTGAGCTTTTTTACGATCACTTGCTTGATACTCTGTAGGAAGAAGATTAACACCTGAAGGGTTCATATTCGTTTCAATCCTAAGCCTACCGCCACAGCAAAATGCGTTTGATTTTCGAGACGGTGAACATCTTCCTCAAACTGCGGTGGCACTTTGACATCAATCCATGGATCAGCAATCTGAACTTCAACTCCCAGGCTTTCCGCAAGATAGACAACCACACCCGGCAAACGTGCCGTTCCTCCAGTTAAAACCACTCGCTTAACAGGGTGCATAGGTTTCTGAGCCTGATATGATAAAATCGCTTTTTCTATCTCGTTCACAATAATATCAAATACCGGCTTAATAACACTAACAACCTTGCCCCCTAATTTGTCTTCTAAAAGCCCATAAGCCCTCTTGTACTCTTCAGCCTGATCCTGCTCAAACCCAAGCTCACGAGAAATTACCTTGGCAAGATCACTACCGCTGGTACCAATACTACGAGTGAACTGAATAATACCTTGGTCAACAATACATAAATCTGTAGCTGAAGCTCCTAAAGAAATAATAAGGGTCACTGGGCAATCTGATCCCTGAGGAGACAATGAACGCGCCATCCCAATAATCTCCGACTCAAAAGCTAATGGTTCCAATCCGGCCATCCCCAAAATGGTTATGTATCGATCTACAAGAGTTAAAGGGGCAGCAACAAGCAAAATTTTCATCCGCTTGCCTTTACCCCCATCCTGAGTGCCTGGGACGGTTCCATCTTCTAAAACCATCCAACTAGTCTTGACTTCATCTTTGGGAAGAGGAATAAAACGTTCGACCTCCCATTCCAGAGCGTTATGTAGATCCTGCCCCTTAAGCGGGGGAAACTCAATTACACGAGTAAATATTTTAGCTTCGGGAAAAGCAGTAACTACCTTACGCGAGCGTACTTTTGCTTCTTTTAAAAGCATTTTAATTATTTTAGCAACCTTTTCCTGATCATCCTCTGCTTCTGATTGTAATACATTGAGAGGAGTATCCACGCTACCAAAAGCAACTAATTCAGGCTTTCCCTCACGGGGATGTAATATTTCCACGACTTTAAAACTGTAGGAACCAATATCTAAACCTAAAATTTGTTGTGTCACGACCTAATCCTACCTTCAAATGACAATCACTGTCAATAGCAAGTTGTCCTGTGTGAATAGTAAAAGCAATCCCGCATGAATGCTGTTCTTATTACGTGGAAAAAGCCCCGCGCTCTCCACGCGATGCCGCATGGCTGTCTCAGCACGGGGTTCTTCACAATGTGCTAAAATAGAAACAATGCCGCGCGAAAAATCCGGGACTATCCGTGTAAGTTACAATAAGCCATTACTAATCGGCCTGATAACAGGAGCAGTTTTAATCATAATAGCAGGGGCTTGCTTCCTGTTAATTCTCAGTCGACCAATAGGCGAATCTACGCAATATGGACCAACTGAACAGGTAACCCATCGCATACTAATGGCTTTTAACAAAATGGGAGAATTTTTAAATATAAGAAAAATAGCAACGCCTTCTCCGACACCACCAGTTGAGCCAACTCTTTCACCGCCGTTTCCTGGTATAACACCAAAGACACTGCAAACTAACAATCCGCTTTTCGCTTCGCAGGAACTATCACACGTCATTCTGGAGTTGAAACAAAAAGGGCTAACAGTACTAACAGTGGAAAGACTCTACTTTCAGGGTAAAAACGAGCTGGAAAATGGCAACCAAGAAGCTGCGCTGCGCTCCTTTCGCACCGGTTATGATTTAGCTCAGGAAATCCTAGTCGCCGCGGATTACTATCTTGGAACTCTTTAGCCTATCTTCTGGCCTTTACTCCCAGCTTTGTCTCCAGCATTTTTACAGTTCTTTCGACTAATTTACTCACCTCCTTATGTGATAAAGAGCTTAGGGACGATTGAAAAGTGAGGTGCAAGGAAACGGATTTTTTGTCAACACCCAAATTATAGTCATCTGTGAAAATATCAAAAATCTTTACTTCCTGCAAAAACTTTCCGCCTTCTTCCTTAATCGCACGGAGTAAGTTACCTAAGTTATCATTTTTATTAACAATTACTGAAATGTCCTGCTTAATCTCTGGATGCGGAGAAACTGGCAAATACTCACTTCGAGATTCACATAGTTTAATAATTTCCTCAAAATTAAGCACGGCGACAGATACTTGCGTATCAACAATCCCGAAATTTTGCAGTACTTTGTCACTGACAAGCCCGATCTGTCCGATTTTGCTGTTTTTTGCAGTAATAGCGGCTTGGATATTTTCTGTTAGATAGGGAATCTTATCCGTCAACTCAAAAAGAATACTTTCTACACCCAATTTTCTTAACAAATATTCTACTGCGCCCTTAAGCTCGATATATCGTTCCTGAAATCCAGCGTTTCTGGCAATCAAGAGCCCCAAATGTTCTGGTTCGTCGGGCAGTTCTCCTCTGGCCTTCGGTATTATATGACGGCCGCACTCGAAAAGTTTAAACTCGTTAATACGCTTAAGATTCTCTTGAGCTTTTTCTAGCAATCCGGGGATTAACGATTGACGCAAGAGCACATGTTCCGAAGACAAGGGGTTTTTAAGTCTTAAGTAATTTGACGCGTCCAGTTCGGCCTTTTGTGCAATCACTTCATTAGTAAAACTGTAACTGTAAACCTCGTCGAACCCCAAAGCTGTGAGAACCGATTTAGCTTGACGCCTTACTATGACCCGCTGATTTAGACGCGGCGTGGTTAAATCCCGCACCGGCAGTGTGCCTATAATTCTATTATAGCCATATAAACGGGCAATTTCCTCCAGTAAGTCTTCTTCAATATTTAAATCGGCACGGAAAGTGGGAATCGTCACCTCCCAGTTGAACGCTTTACCTTGCTTGTAGTGGCGAACTTTAGTTCGCGTCTCATCGTGAGTGTGAGTAGTCTCAGTTGAGGTTTCCACCTTTAACCCTAGTGACTCTAGATATTCTTTGCCCCTCGCATCGGGCAAATTAATCCCCAGAAAAGTCCCAACTCGTTCGGGATTCAAAACAATAGCTTTTTCTTCTCGCGGCTGAGGGTAAACATCAACAACTTCAGATGTCAGTTTAGCGCCGGCATATTCCTGCAATAGTTTAACGCTTTCATTAAAACCCACTACCGCTAAATTGGGATCCTGATTCTTTTCAAAACGTGTAGAAGCATCGGTGCGTAAACCAAGTTTGCTTGATGTTTTACGGATCGAATACATCTCAAAGTTAGCTGATTCCAAGACAATCAACTCTGTTATGTCATTAACCTCTGTTTCTTTACCCCCCATAATACCAGCAATAGCGACGGGTTTCTCGGCATCCGCGATCACCATCGTGGTAGGGTTAAGCTGTCTATTCTTGCCATCGATAGTAATAATTTCTTCGCCTTCTCGCGCCTGCCTAACGATAACATTAACATTTGACCATTGACCATTGACCATTGACTCAATATCTTTTTTTGCTAAAGGTTCGGATAGGGTTTTTATTTTTAACTTTTCATTTTTTCCGCCAGAGGCGGACCAGCCTTTGGCTGGAACTTTTAACTTGCACGCGTTAAATGCGTGCAGCGGTTGCCCAAATTTCAGCATTACATAATTAGTGATGTCAACAACATTATTAATCGGACGAAGACCCATAGATTTGAGAAACAGCTGCAGCCAGTCAGGCGAATCTGTTACATTTACCTCAAGAATACCGCCGGTATAGCGGAAGCAACTGGAAGTTTGAATCTCAATGTCTAAAATAGGGGTCACCCCTAAAATAGGGGCGACCCCTAAAATGGGGGCGGCCCCTATTCCTAGACTGTAATACGCTGCAACTTCTCGGGCGATTCCCCAGTGACTAAAACAGTCCGGGCGATGTGTTAGAGCTTTATTCTCAATCTCCAGAATGTAATCATCTCCAAACTTTTTAACCGATTCTGTCTCGGCCAGTTTTATACTTAACTCGGCGGCAACTTCTTCGGGTGTCTTGCTCAGTTTTGGTAAAAACTCTTTGATGAGGTTATATGATATTTTCATGTTTCAGTTTTCAGTAATCAGTTAAATGTAGTCGTAAAGCTCAAAACGCAAAACTCAAAGTTACAATGCAAAGCTAAAAGCTATCAGCTAACAGCTATCTAAAATTGCCTTATAAACCTTAAATCCCCACTATAGAAATGCCTAATGTTTTCAATCCCATATTTAACCATCACCAGCCTGTCCAGACCGAAACCCCAAGCAAATCCGGAATATTTTTGTGGATCTAGCCCTGCTTCAGCCAATACGCTGGGGTGAACCATACCGGCACCAGCCAGTTCCAGCCAGCCACTGCCACCACAAGTAGAGCATCTTTCGCCTTCAACTTCGCCTGTACCGAAGCAAATAGCACAATCGAGCAAAAATTCAATACCTGGCTCTACAAAAGGGAAGTGGCTCGGCTGAATCTTCATTTTAATATCTCTTTGAGAAAACTCGTCTAAAAATTTCTTGAAAGTACCGATCAAGTCTGGCAACTTAATACCCTTATCAACATAAAGACCTTCTATTTGATTTAAAGTATGCTCATGGCTGGCATCGGTAGCCTCATGCCGAAAACAGCGGCCAACAATAATTGCTCTAATCGGCGGCTTTTGCCCCAACAAAATACGGTGCTGCATGCTGGAAGTATGAGTAATCAAAACTAATTCGTCTTCAGTCCAAAAAGTATCCCACAAGTCACGTGCAGGGTGTTGCGGCGGCATATTCAAAGACTCGAAGTTATGGTAATCATCATCCACTTCTCTCGCTTCAAACACTTCAAATCCCATGCGGACAAAAATGTCCTCGGCATACTGGCGCATTTGAGTAATGGGATGCAAATGTCCTAACTGAAAGTCAGCGCCCGGGGCAGTAAGATCGAAGAACGTCGAGAGCTGAGAGCGAGAGACGGGACTAGGGGGTAATTCATGAAACTGCTTTTCTCGTTCCTGTAAGGCTTTGGCCAAAGCCTGTTTCAACTCGTTAACAGCTTTCCCCGCCGATGCCCGCTCCTTAGCAGGTAACTGTGCAATTTGTCGTGTAAGTTTGGTAAATTTTCCTACCTTGCCTAAATACTCTTTTCGCCAAAAAGCGAGCGTGTTGATATCTCTTGTTTTTGCTAATTCATTAAGCGCCGATTTTTTTATTTGGGTTGCCGTTTTAGTAAAAGTCATTGTTGCCCGAAAACATATCCGCAACAAACTAAAGCCTGTCAATACAGTGAGACTGACAACTAACTACCGAAAACCGTTCACTGATTAACTGATCTACACATCAGAGAACCACCCCCAGAAAATACTCAAGAAGGGTATTACGAAACGAACAAGAAGATAATAGCAAGCACAAATGCTAACGGTGGATACCAGATATTTAGGTTGAAAGAGTTTAGCGGCAATAACAAGCATATCCGGCTCGTTTTTGTATTCATAATAACCGAAAAATGTCTGAATAACCGCGAAAAGGATGAGGGTTTGCTGAAATAAAGTCATGTCGATAATTAATTCGGCTTCTTAACTCTGTTACTGCAACAAGGATATGAAACGTTGTGCTGCTGTTAAGCTTCAGAAAACTACTCACGCACTTTATCCACTATTTTTCCAAACACACCACTATCGTGCACCGCAATCTTACTTAGTACTTTTCTGTCAAGTTCTATATTATTCTTCATTAACATATTAATAAACCTGGAGTAAGTCATACCGTGCTGACGGAGCGCCGCGTTCAGGCGGATAATCCACAATTTTCTGCAATTGCGTTTTCTTGTCCGACGATCCCGATAAGCATGGGACAAAGCATGCATAAGTCCTTCTTTGGCGCCTTTAATAGTATGACCACGATGCAAACGAAACCCTTTTGCCATCTCCATTATTTTTTTGTGTTTTCGACGGCGCTTAACACCGGTTTTTGTCCGTGGCACGTTTCAAATTAAAAGTTAAAAGTCCAAAATTAAAAGTCAAATACCAAAATTTAGAACCGATAACTTTATTCGTTTTTAATTCTTTAATCTCAACTTTTTTAAGTTTTAACTTTTGACAGCTCTTCACCCATACGGCAATAACACTTTCAATCTCTTGGCATCTGGCTTACTCATATCTGTTAATCCTTTTTTACGCCTCTTTTTCTTGGCGCTTTGTTTAGTTTTGAGATGGGAAGTGTTAATATGCCCCATGCGAAGCTTTCCTTTCCCTCCCTTGCTGATTTTTATTCTCTTGGATAATCCCTTATGTGTTTTAAGTTTCATAATTTCAGAAGACAGTTAACGCCTAAAAAGCTAACGAAGCTATTAGCTAAAAACTGCCCTCATCTCGGTCTAAGAACAACAATCAATCGTTTCCCCTCAAACCACGGCGCTTTTTCCGGCTCAGCGACACCCTCTAAGGCTTTTAGCACGCCGGCAAGCTTTTCCTGCCCCAGAGACTTATGAACAATTTCTCTCCCAATATAATGCACCACAAATTTAACACTGTTCCCTTCTTCAAGAAAGGCTTGCGCCTGATCAATTCTCATTTTTAGATCATGCTCAGCAATATTCGGCTTGAGTCTTAATTGCTTTAGCCCACCCTTCTTACTTTGGCGACCTCCGCGTTCCTTTTTTGTTTCTTCGTATAAAAACTTTTTAAAATCCAAAACCTTTGCTATCGGCGGATCATTTTTTTGGTTAACCACCACCAAATCTAAGCCTTGGCCTTGTGCAATTTTAATAGCCTCATCCCGCGTCATTTTACCTAATCCCTTCCCCTCATCAGAAACAACAAACACCTCAGCCGCCTCTATATTAAAATTCGCGGGAAAAAACAATTTCTTCTTTCTTTTCGGTTTCTGTTTTCTTCTTCTTCCGATTAGTGGATTGTAACAGATGTTCGGCGGAGAGGCAAGGGTAGACACCAAACAGCCTCATTTGGGCCTCGACAGCAATCGCAAGGGTGGTGCGCTAGCAGACTAGTACGGGTGCTGGCCTAAAGCTGGCACCCATTTTTTTTACAGTAATTTCGGCTCCAGCGTCGTTTAGCAAATACGTTACTCTACAAATCAAGGCTTTTGGCTTCAATTGTAGATTTTATTCTTTCCAGAAATTTATTCACGGTGATTTCACCAACCTTTTTCTCAGTTCTCAGACGGACATTAACTGTTCCACTTTCCTGCTCCTTCTTACCAACCACCAGCATATATGGGACCTTTTGGTTTTGTGCGTCGCGGATTTTGGCCTGCATCGTTTCGTTGCGACTATTAATTTCTACGCGAATATCCTCATCTTGAAGTTTATTCTTAATCTCTCGAGCATAATCATTTTGTTCTTCTGAAATAGGAATTATTTTAACCTGAAGAGGCGACAGCCAGACGGGAAAATTGCCTGCGTAAAACTCAATAAGGAAAGCAAAAAACCGTTCAAAAGAACCAATCAGGGCGCGATGAATAACAAAAGGTTGCTGCTTTTCTCCGTGGTCATCAATATAGGTCATACCAAACTTTCCCGGAAGATTAAAATCAATTTGAATTGTAGAGACACTTTCCTCTCGACCTAGGGGGTCAAGAGCTTGAACGTCCAGTTTTGGCCCATAAAAGGCAGCCTCCCCCATTTCTTCGTAATACTCAACTCCCGCCTGATCTAAAGCTTTCTTTATAGTACTCTCGGCATGCTGCCAGTCTTTACTGGTACCGCAGAATTTGAATTTTTCCTTTTTCGGATCCCCTAGACCTAGCCGATATGTATAATTAGCAAACCCAAGATCTTGGTAGAATTTTTGTAACATCTCAAAAACTTCTAAGAACTGGTCCATAAGCTGATCCGGTGTGCAAATAATATGGGCATCATTCTGAGTAAAGCCTCTTACACGAGCCAGGCCGCTCAGTACACCCGATTTTTCATATCGATAGACAGTGCCAAACTCTCCCAGTTTAAGTGGTAACTCACGGTAACTGTGCGGCTGGCTGTTATAGACGATTATACCCATGGGACAGTTCATTGGTTTTAAGTAATAAACTTCATCATCTATTTCCACTGGCGCGTACATCGAGTCTTTATAAAAATCCAGGTGCCCGGAAGTGGCAAACAGAGTATCTTTTCCAATATGTGGGGTTAGTATATGCTCGTATCCATAGCTTCGCTCCAGCTTGAGCATATAGTCTTCCAGCGTGCGGCGGATACGGTAACCATTGGGCAACCATACGGGCAAACCCGCTCCAATCTCAGGGTAAATACCATACAGACCTAACTGCTTACCCAGAACACGGTGGTCACGCTTTTTGGCCTCCTCCTGCAACTTGAGATATTCAGCCAATTCTTTTTGAGAGGGAAAAGCGGTACCGTAGATGCGGGTGAGCATTTTGTTCTTTTCATCGCCCCGCCAGTAGGCGCCAGCTACGGAAAGTAGTTTGAAGGCTTTTATTTCACCAGTAGAGTTAACATGCGGGCCAGTACAGAGGTCTACAAATGGTTCGACGGGTTCACCACAAATGCCTTCAACAGGCTCAGGACAGGTCCCTTCGACCCCTTCGGCAAGCTCAGGGCAGGCGGGTTCGATGGGTTGGACAGGCTCACCACGGGCAGGCTCACCGCAGGCAGGCTCGGGCCGGGCCGGGCAAGAAAAGGGACAGGTAGAACAGGTTTGGGTTTGAGAAATTTTGCCCGCTTGCGGTGAGCTTGCCGAACCCGTCCAGTATACTGTTGGCTCGTCTCCCTTTTGGCGTATTTCATCTAACCATTCCTGCTTGTAGGGGTTATTTTCGAAAAGTTCGCGGGCTTTGTCGAACGAGATTTCTTCGCGGGTAAAAGACAGATCAGCATCAATAATTTTTTGCATCTCCGCTTCTATTTTAGGAAAGTCCTCCTCGGAGACCTTATGGCTACCGGGGTCAAAATCAAAATAGAATCCATTTTCAATCGCCGGCCCCATAGCCATTTTAATCCCGGGAAAAAGCCTTAGCATAGCTTGAGTGAGGATATGTTCTGCTGAGTGACGGAGACTTTGGAGCTTATCTTCTTTCGGCATAAGTAGTTAATCCGATTATGCCTTGATTATACAAAAAACAGTCAAGCATGTCAGGTTTAGTTGTACTTTCGCGCCCGGAAGACGTCGGTTCACCCTTTTATGCGCGTAGTGATTTGCGGCTCACGGCGGCCAACAATAACGGTCTCCTCAAACATAGCGGAAAGACTGCCATCAGTTGTTATTGCAGTCCAACCATCTTCAAGAATTTTAACATCCGAACTCCCCTTGGTATACATTACTTCTACAGCCAAACCCATACCTTCTTTTAGTTCGGGACCGGTATGCGGCGGACCCCAGCATGGAATCTCCGGAGGCTGGTGTAAATTGCGGCCCACTCCGTGACCAGTAAACATCCGCACAACACTGTAGCCGGCATCTTCCACCGTTGTTTGGATAACATGAGAAATATCACCAACATATTTGCCTTCAATGCATTGACTAATGGCTTTGTTAAGCGCCATTTGGCCCGCCTCTAAAAATCTCTTTTCTTTTTGAGGTTCGTTGATAACAAAAGTGAGAGCAGTATCCGAATAGAATCCCTCCGCAATACCCCCTAAATCAATAGTCAACAAGTCACCGGTTTTAAGACTCCGCGATCCGGGCATGGCATGAACTACTTCTTCATTAACACAGGTTACCAATGTAAACGGATATCCTTGAAACCCCTTAAAAGCCGGCTTAGCACCATTTTCCAAAATAAAATTTTCTGCAAATTGATCCAATTCCCGAGTAGTTATTCCCAGCTGAGATTTTTGCGTAAGCAAAGTTTTTAACTCCGCAGCAATAGCCCCCGCGCGCATCATTTTAATTATTTCTTCTTGATTTAAGATAGGAATTTCTTCTTTCATCGCAGAAACATTATACATCCCCTCAAAGACTACAGATGTTCACTTTAAAAAATGACGACCGCACTGACCCTGTCAGACGGAGTTACACTCACTGTACTGACAACATTTATGTTGTTACTATCTTGATAACGCGCTGAAGCCCTGCCCGTCCGGCAGGCGGGGCGTCACTTCAGGACGTAGATATTTATAGTCCGTGCGTGACCATCTCACCACATATTTCTTCAGCATCCCGCATGGTTGAAGATGATTTTTGAACCGGCGCAAACCGGGAAAACCAAGATCCTGTTCAAAGTTAATAAATTTGACTTTACCCTCCTTCGCAGAAAGCCCCGTCCGTAAGGGCGGGGATGAATGCGATGAGGGTAACCCTTCGTAGCTCGAAGAGCGTAGTAGGGTACGCTTCGGAGGGTTCCGCCCGACGAAGCATGTGGAGGAGCCACGGCTGTAAGGCCGTGGGGCTCCACTTGTAAACGAATCCGCGAGACACCAAAACAAATATTCGGAAATCCCAGCAAACTTGGTATCCGTAGTAAAGTGATGAATCAAAAGAGTTTGTTGAGGAATTAATTCGACTACGGCAAATGCTCGAATCTGTCCCTCCATTTCTACAGTACATAAAATCAATTCTAACTTATCCCAAAACAGAAAGAGTTTCTCCAGACCGGCATTATCCCTCTGCCAACTTAGCACCATTTCATTTGAATCGAAGATCTTTTCGGCAGTAATTTGTTGCTGCAAATCCCAGCATTTTTCTATTAACGATTTTTCCTGGGGCGGCCTGCGGCCGCCCCCATAATTCCTATGAGGGCGACCCCCTTCGGGGGTCGCCCCCAAAAAGCACGTAATACCAGGTTTATACTTTCTACGACACAAATTAACTTTTCGCCGCACCGCGGCATACTTCCGACCCTTCAAATCAATAATCTCAGCCGCATCATAAAGATAATCGCTATTTGCTTCATCAGTGCTAATCTCGAATTGACCTCTGTCTGCCAGCCGTTTCACCGTGATTCTGGGCAGAAACGATAGACAGTCCGTGCTCAGTTCCTCCTTAACATAAAGGAGCAGTTCTCTTGTTGATTTGTCAACCTGATTGACTCCTAGAAAACTAGCCAAATTCACCCCACTCACCGAATCTTGCATAACAACTACCATATTGCCATTGAGATTTGATACTTTAATCGTGTTGTTATCGTCCAGCCCAAATAAGCTGCTAAATTGAAAATCCGAATAGCTACTATTTAGCTGCGAATTAAATTCGTTGATAATTGCTCGGTGTTTTAGACCAAGCGGTTCAAAATTGGGAAATGGGGAAAGGAGTAGAGTAGAGGACATATGTTTTGAATTTCAGTTCTCAGTTGACAGTTGTCAGCAAACATTATTTTTCTTCAAAATGGTAAATTGTCCAAACAGATTAAGGGGCGGCCTACGGCCGCCCCATTTGGTTTCCCGTTTGTGTTTACCTTTCCTCATTCCTCGGACTCCGGATAGTTTCGGGCTACACGCTTAAGCCATTTTCCTATCAGCACGCATAGGACGAAATCCAATAAAAACAGGCCTATTACACACAAAATCACCAGCATTTTACTCCTCTTTGATTTTCGAGGGATTCACGACCCGAGGAGGTCAATAATCCTAAAGTGTTGAAGAAGTGAAAGTGCCATAGGAACCAGCCCCAGAAAATAGCCGATCATTATCAAGACTCCGCCCAAAACGGCGAAAAGAACTACTTTGACGCTCACCGCCATCGCAAGTTTGGCAAAGCCCAACATGACTATAACACCGCCAGTTAAGAACGCAAACCCAGAAATGAGCGTTAGTGCCAGTACCCAATTGGTCAACCCATTCGGCGAAATCGATGGGTAGATATGTGGGAAAACAACATAGCTCCCGCCGATCGAAAATGCAATCAGGCCTAACCCTGCAAAAAACCCTCTCACTTTGCGTTTCACTTTCCGTACCTCCCTAAACTAGTAATTTGAACACATTTTCCCTGATTCTACAGCAGGTAAAGTGAAAAAGCAAATTTTCCAATCCGGAGCATCAATATCACGTCTCACAATATGATAAAATTCTAATCGGATTGATATAAGTATCTTCCTTCTATTGCCGAAGTTGAGTTACAGCATTTAGTTTCCATAAAATATGTCTGTTGGCGGACGCTACCCCAAACCCGGAGAAGAAGTAAGAATTCTTCAGAAAACTGATTACCAATCTGGCAACCTGACTATTGGTATAGTTAAAGATGTTTTAACCAAAAAACGCACTCACTCACGTGGGCATAAAGTGAGACTAACAAGCGGCATCATCGGCCGTGTCCAGAGTTTTTCGGACGATACCGACTCATCGCCTGAACCTCCAAAACCCGACCCTACCCCTGAGCCGCTTGATGAGTATGACTTGATTTAATGAAACCTGTGATATAATCGCGGCTACGGTCCAAAATCGACCAAAAAATACTAAACCCTCGGAGGGAAAATCAAGTGAGGTGCGATGGTTGTGGAGCGAAGAAAAATGGGGCTCGTGTTCGTCCGATGTGGCTAAACATCAGCCAAGCCAAAGCTCTTAATCTGAAACCCAACATGCGGCACCTTTTGTGCACGTTGTGCCGTAAAAGGGCAAAGAGTGTTTAATAGGAACAACTATTCTTAACAAATCCGGTGCGCGCCGCGAACGCGGCGCGCACCCTTCTCTTTCTTGCCACAGTAAATCGCAAATTTGACAATAGTCATGCTTTAGGCTATAAACACTAACAATGAATAATAACTTGAAACCAATTACACCTTCTATCCTTTCCTGCTTTGTGCAGGGTAGTGCCGTGACAGAGGCAATTCCTTTCATGGAGGCTATCTCCATTTCTTCTACATAGCAATTTCTCATTTGTTTTTCCAGGTAAGCCTCCGACCTCGGAGGCTTTTTTAGTTTTCCAAATTTCGGTTCTCCTACGGCGGTTTTCCTGGCACAACACAATACTGCGATTGTCATTGGTTAGGTTGAGCCACGCACTTTAACATAATCTGAAAGATAAAAGGAGATATGTCATGGAAAAGAAAATAGTCCAAACCTATACCGCAATCGCACTCCTGCAAAGGTCTGCCGCCGGCTGGTTCTTCGCCACCTACGTCATATTTCTGAGGAATCAAGGAATATCGCAGTGGCAAGTCCATCTTCTAAATGTTGGCTTCATGACCACAAATTTCCTGCTTGATCCCTTTACTAGTCGACTGGGCGACAAACTCGGACAGAAAAATATCTTTGTTTGGGGTCAAATATTCTGGGGGCTGGGCATGATCGTCTATGGCTTCGGCAAAACCTTTCCCGCATTCCTACTGGCTGAAATAATTTCGGGAATAGGGTCAGCCCTCATGTCCGATGCGCTGGAGTGTTGGCTAAGGAACACGACCAATAGAGATATTTCACATCAGGCGATTACCAGGACCACCGGGGTTGTTTCTATTGCGACTATTCCTGCGGCTGTAGGCGGCAGTATCATCGCCGAAATTTTCGGCCTGCACTTGCCCTGGATCTGCGGAGGAATTTGTTCATTCACCGCCGCGATCCTTGCATTTCTCCTTTTTCGATCACTACCTGATGACGGCAAAAGACAAGCACCAACCCACACGCTACCGCCTATTCTGTCTATCTTTAACCAGGCGTGGTCTACGCCGCCACTGCGTTTCATTATCGTTACTACAATGGTTTCCTCTGCCGCTTTCGCCCCGATCAATATGCTCTGGGCGCCGATACTCCAGGAGACAAGTGGAAGCGTTTGGTGGTTGGGACTAGTCTGGGTAGGTGTGGCTTTGATGATGTCTTTTGGCAGTTTCCTGGCAAACAGAGGGATTCTTAAAGTCAGCCCGACAGGTATCGCCCTAACACTCCTGGGCATCGGAATCCCTTTCTGCATCGCCAGTATGCAGGATAATACGATTGTCATAACCCTATTGTTTCTAAGCCATGAAATAGGGCGCGGCGCTATTCGGCCCATTCTATTCACATCAGCCAACGACCACATCACCGACACGACCCGCTCATCGTTCAATGGTGTGACAAGTACTGCCAGATGGTTAGGATATGGTATCGGCTTGGCCATTTCGGGCCTGCTTACCTTGATGCTAACCCCTTTAACAATCTGGGGCCTAACCGGCATTACATTGGTCCTTCTTGCTACTTACTGCTGGAACAAAAGTAAATGTGACTGGAGCAAATACCAAAGATAGTAGCAAAAAGAGAGAGGGTGGATGACCCAGCATCCACTCTCTCTCACCTCATAAACATCCTGTTATAACAAGAATATCAATGTACTAACATCCCCACAATATCAAATATTTACCAAATCTAAATTCATGGTATTATCACGTTGCGACGTTAGGGAAAATGTAAATAACCAAAAATGGAGGTACAAAGAAATGGCAAGTTTGCAAGAAACGAGAGATTGGTGGAATTCCTATCACACACTACCGGGAGATAAACGTATACTTTGCACAATAGCCGGCGTAAGCCACGTTTATGCCTCGCATGTGTGGACTGATCTGCCACATGACGTAAAGGCAAAATTAGCGGCCGCAAAGTCGGCACTATAAAGAAATAGGCCGGGGCATTAAACGCCCCGGCCCTACCCCAACCCCTTCGGGCACTTTCCTGATTCAATTTTTCCGGACGTTTTCGACTTAACATTCTCATACCACTCTTTTGTCTTAGCTTCCTGACCCTGCAGAGTAGGGGAGTAGTAACGGTGAGTTTTGACTTTGTCCGGTAAGTACTGCTCACCCTGTACATAGTGATCTTCAAAATTATGCGCATATTTATAATCTTTTCCATAACCGAGATTTTTCATTAACTTAGTAAAGGCGTTGCGCAGATGTAAAGGGATGGGAAGGTTGCCATGTTGCTCAACATCAGCTCTGGCTTTGGTCAAACCAATAGTCGTCGAATTGGACTTGGCGCTAGTAGCTAGATAAACCACGCCGTGGGCTAAATTGAGCGCGCATTCGGGATAGCCTATCGTCTCGCAAGCCCTAAAGACCTGATTGGCTAACAATAAAGCATTTGAGTTGGCCATGCCGATATCTTCGGAGGCGAGAATGACCAGGCGTCGGGCGATAAATATGGGATCTTCACCAGCCTCAATCATCCGCGCCAGATAATATAGGGCGGCATCAGGGTCCGAACCCCTAATTGACTTAATAAATGCAGAGATAGTGTTATAGTGCTCCTCTCCACCCTTATCATATTTCAAAGCCTGTTTTTGCAATATATCTTCGACCAATTTCAAACTAATGTTGCTTGACGGCTCCACATCGGCCGCCGCCTCCAATGTGTTTAATACGATGCGGGCATCGCCATTAGCAAAATTGCAAAGAAAATCAATCGCTTTAGAAGCAAATTTTAGTTTTGTATTTCCCAAGCCGCGCTTTTTATCCCGCAGAACTTTACGGGCAATCTTTTTAAGCTCTTCGGAAGTAAGACGCTCAAGCGTATAAACCTGACTGCGAGAGAGTAGGGGACCGATAACTTCAAACGAAGGATTTTCCGTAGTCGCACCGATTAACACAATCTCCCCCTTCTCTACATGAGGCAAAAAGGCATCCTGCTGAGCTTTGTTAAAACGATGTATTTCATCAATAAACAGAACAGTTTTCTGGCCATTTATCTGACGACGCTTTTTTGCCGCTATCACCACTCGCCGAACATCTGCCAGTTTACCGGAAACAGCCGACAACTCTTCAAAGTGCGCTCCGGTTTCCCTTGCTAGTATTCTCGCCAATGTTGTTTTGCCACACCCAGGCGGTCCCCAAAGAATAATTGAATATAACTTATTTTTGGTCGCCGCCAAACGCAAGGGCATCCCCTTGCCCACCAAATGCTCCTGCCCCACAAATTCAGCAAAACATTGCGGCCGCATCCTATCCGCCAGAGGGCGAGATAAATCCGCCAAGGGACGGCCAGGTTCCGTCTGAGTACGGTCAGCTCCCGCAAACTTAGACTTTTGTGAAAAGAGGTCTTGATTTAAATCCACAGCTTTAAATTATTTTACAACCACAAAAGCAAAAACACAAACCAAGCAATCAAATCTTGCACGAACCTGCATAATGAACACACCACCCTTCTTGGGTTATAAGTGAGGTGAACATTCTTATTTATTCTTCGCACCATGTGCACATAGCGCCTTATATTTCAATGTGATATATTTAATATTGAGAAAATGAAAGATAAAAACCTGCCCGAAATAAATTATACTTCAGCCACCGTTCTCATTGCTGGAGCGGCTAACTTTGTCGGTTATCATCTAGCAGAATCTTTACTCATCTCCGATATTGCTGTTATTGGCATTGATAGTCTTATCACCGGATCAGAAGACATCATCACCAAGCTTTACAAATATCCACGCTTCAGCTTTTTTAAAGCCAATATCAACCAGCCCTTACCGGCCGCTCTTTATAAAGAGGATATTTCCCACATCGTTCATTTAGCTAATATCGAAGCGTGTGCCGAGCGTGGGATTTTACAACTCAACGAACTTCTAACCAATTCATTCGGTGTTAAAAATCTGCTTGACTTAAGCTTGGACAAAAAATCTGCCTTTATCTTTGCTTCAACAATTAATATTTACCAAGGGTTGGCCTCAACCACCAGTCTAACCCATTATTTTAACGGCGGAGATCTGGAGGACCGCCTCACCTACGCCGAAGCCAAACGCTATGCCGAAAATCTCTGCCATGAATATGCCCAACTCTACAACACCGACATTCGCATTGCCCGTTTGTCGGAAATTTATGGCCCCCACATGAGCCTGAATCGGGGTACACCCTTTGCTCAACTTCTAGCCCAATTTTTAGCAGGGCAAAACTTGACTGTTTATGGCGATGGTTCTGATCATCTCTATCTAACTTATATTAGCGATACTATTTATGGTTTGGTAAAACTAATCTTCGCCCCTCCAGAAGTTGTCAGCCAAGGCATTTTCTACTTTGTTCAGCCACAACAAGTAACTTTACTAGAAACCGCCCATGCTTTAGCTCATATTGACACACCACCACGCCAAATTGATCACGAATCCGCCCCTAAAATCAGCGCCGCCCTTAAGCCGCCGCAAATCGACCTTTCGCGCAGTAAGAAGGACCTTTACTGGGAAGCCAAAATCACTCTAGAAGATGGTTTCAAGCGCACCTGCGACTATTTCAACGCTCTCCCATCAATAGTCCCACCCGCCGAGCCTCAGGAAAAACCATCTGGAGAGGAAACGCCTGTCTCCCCTTCCACAGGGAGCCCTACACAAAAAGAAAGGAATTTTTCACAATACCGAGCAACTTTGCAGAAAACTACCGAAAGACTGGTCCAACCAGAATTGGAAACAACCCCACCCCAGCCCTCACTGCCTCAACCATCTCTGGGAACTCGGCTAAAGGAGGTTCTTAAAACTCCTAGGCCACCCCACAAAACCGATCCTACAACAGAAACACACGGATGGCTAGATTTAAAAAAACAAGAGCAAGGTAAAGCCACTACAGCCCCTCATGATTCTAGGCAGAACTCAGCGACGCTTAGCCCCGCGCAAAAAACAGTTCCTGCTACTTCAACACAAAAACACACACCCGAAGAGGCAGCTGAAATGGGCTATCTCGAAAGCCTTAAGCGTCCTTCATTATGGCAACGCTGGCGAAAAAGCATCTTTGTTTTTCTTACGATCGTGTGTTTCTTTCTGGCGCCCATAGCCCGGCCTCTTTACTTATCGTTCAATAGCTGGCAAACTGCTAAATCTGCCTGGGCGGCTCTCAAAATCGGTGATACACAAACAGCATCAGTCGAACTTTTAAAATTACAAGAATCCACCGCCGCACTCAAAACAAATTTAGATTCCTTACGGTGGCTAACATACTTTTTGGGTCAGAAAGAGCGCTATCAAGTCACACAGCAACTACTTTCGGCCAGCTCTTTTGCCATTGAAGGAGTATATCTATCTGTAGAAGCCCTTCAATCGGCCGAGGAACTACTTAGCACTGTGCAATCCGCATCTCCACCACTAGGAGGCGAAGAAGACAAAGAGATTAAGGAAACCGTCGAAATACTTATCAATAACATTATTCTTAATTTTGATTCTGCCACTCAAAGATTTACTCTTGCCGAAACGGAGATAGACGGAACGGATCTGTCGATTTTTCCGGAATCACTAAAGCATATGGCAGAAGAAGGGAAATCTTTCTTAACCAATCTTAACCAAAATCTACCCAATGCCCAAGTTCTGTTAAAACAAACCCCCATTCTTCTTGGCCTAGATGAGCCGCATACCTTCTTAATTTTACTTCAGAATAATAGCGAACTCCGCGCCACCGGAGGTTTTATTGGCAGTTACGCCGTCGCAGACATGGTCCGGGGAAAACTAACCCGCTTAAAAGTTGACGACATTTACAATCCTGACGGTCTGTTGGAAAACACAGAACCCGCGCCACAGCCTTTACAAGATAACTTGGGTGTTGATGAATTAGGTATTCGCGATGCTAACTGGTGGCCGGATTTTGCGACCAGTGCCTCAAAGATCATTTCACTCTACGAGCAAGCTACTAAGGAAAAAGTGAAAAGTGTCATCGGTATTAATCTTTCAACTTTACAGAACCTATTAGCACAAATGGGACCGGTCTCCATACCTGACTATCAAGAAAGAATCTCTGCCGACAACCTGTTTGAAAGGGCTGAATTTCATAGCGAAGTTGGGTTTACACCCGGTTCGGACCAGAAAAAACGATTCTTAACCGCTTTAACACAAGAAATTTTAGCCAATTTACTTAGCGCATCAACCGATACTAATTTAGGACTTAATAAATCAGCCTGGCAAGCAGTTGTCACAACTTTCGGAGAAGGTCTGAGCGGAAACGACATCTATTTATTCTCTTCCTCAAGCGAGCTTGCCGACGCCTATAGTCAATTAGGATGGAATGGGAACCTAAAGCCTTTGCCTGTAGAAAAAGACTTTATCGCGGTCGTTGACTCAAATATCGGCGGCAACAAAGCTAACTTTTGGGTCAACAGAAAAACAAACTATCGTCTGGATATTGACAGAGAGGGGAATTTAAGTGGGGTTTTAACTGTTAAATGGACTCACACCGGCACATCCGGCACTTGGCCCGGTGGCGACTACAAAAACTTTGTGCGTATTTATGTTCCCAAATATGCCAAACTACAAGAGGCCGAGGGATTTGTTTCCCAGCTTGAACCTTACACCGAATTTGAATACAAAGTCTTTTCTGGGATTGTTGAGGTTCCCGTCAATTCATCTCATCAAATAACTTTAAAATACAACCTGCCGCCGGAAGTCGGCTTTAAAGATAAGAACACCTATGAGTTAACCGTGCGCCGACAAGCGGGTTTAGTAGGAGAAAGCTTTGTCTTAACCGCAGATCTACCAGCATTTCTACCAGCCCAAACACTTTCATCAGGAGAAATTGACAATAACTTAAATAAAATTTTGTGGGAAACTATACTAAACACGAACAAGAGCACCGCTTTACTTGTAGCCGATCAAAAAGTAAAGTAGTAATCCAATCCTGGAATAATTTGAACCAAAATTCTCATAATAAGGTGTATAGATGCAGAAAGAGCAATACCGGCAAGAGCATAAATTATCGTTGACCGCGCCAATTCCGCCTGTTTCACATCATCACCCGCAGTAGTGTATTTGAATCCGCCGATAATAAGAAAAATTATTCCCGCCAGAACGGCAAAATATGGCATCCAACTAATAATTCTTACGACTAATTTAACCGCCTCGTCGAGCGCCGTAGCAGGATCACACAGAGGGTTTCCTTCACACAACTGGGCGCTCACCGCGCTAGGAGAAAAGAGAAAAATAAACACCGTAAGCGAAAAAACAAATATTCTGAAGATAGACTTGGAAAGTAAACTAGGCTTTAAAAACATAAACTTCACTCCTCCCACACTTTCTGCGGGGCGGTAGGGGCAAATAGCTTAACTAATCCAGAAAGAGCTAGGGCAACAAGAGCAGAAAAACCCATGGCTATAAGGGTAGTAAAATCTAAAATATGAGCCCCCCGACCGGCGTTTTGGACGATACCGGCAAAAGGCTTTACAAATACATCCGAAACTTCAAAAATCCAAAGGACTATTTCGCTGGAAGTAGCGGCCGTGAGCAATTTAAAGAGAAGTCTTAAAGCAAGAAACCCTTCCAGCAAACCCAAACAGTAAAGGATTATCTGATGGGACTTTTTAATAAACTTTTGTCTCTTGAACTCAGAAATTTTAACAGTACCAGGCACCGATTCGAAACCAGACTGGGGGAATGGCTGTGGAACAACTTGTGATGAAAGGATAGGAACTTGCGGTTGTGTCGAGGCTACCGGTTGGTTAAGCGGATACTGCAGGGGGGGCGCCTCAAAGGATGATTGTGACTGAAACGGAACTTCTGGCGACACTGCCGATTGCGCTGGCTCTTGAATTCGAGACAACTCCGAGTCGGGCGCATTTCCAGCGACGCTGCCAACTTGCGGCGGAGTCACCATGCCACTACCTGTTATGCTAGGCGTTGCGGAAAAACCGGGCATGTTTGAATTATCAGTCCCTTCATTTTTATCGTCCATTTATACTTTTGATAGTACAATATGCCCAACAGTACTGTCAACAGCCTGAACTGATAGAGGGTTTAACCCTGTCACTATAATAAAATAAAAAAGTTGACAGGGTTAAACCCTATTTCAAGCACAAGAAACTCCCTCTTGTTTAGACTCGTCTCAATATGTTAGCATTTTTCCATGCTAAAACTCCTGGACTTCTCCGCCACTTGGTGTCCGCCCTGCCAGCTAATGATTCCTGTTGTTGAAACAATAAAAGAGGAATTTAAAGGCAAGCTGGAGGTGGAAGAAATAAATATCGAGGAAAATCAGGCCAAGGCGCAAGAATTTTCCGTTATGAGTATCCCCACTTTTGTGATTCTGAAAGAAGGGAAAGAAGTTGATAGAAAAATGGGAGCAATTGGGGAAAGTGCATTTAGAGAGTGGATCGCTAAATTTTTGAACTAGACACTCATGAAAATCGCAATCAACGGTTTTGGTCGTATTGGCCGGACCACCCTCAAAACCATAATCTCACCCCACGACTGGGGGCGTATTCGTTTAAACAAGAAGTTCAAACGTGACGCAATTGAAGTTGTCGCCATTAACAACTTAGGCGGTCTTGACGAAACCTCTGCTTATTTGTTCAAACACGACTCAGTTTACGGGACTTATCCGGATCAAGTCCAACTAGTCAAAAACGGCACTCACCTTCGTGTAGGGAGCAGAGAAATTCCTTTCTATGCTGAGGCTGACCCGTCCAATTTACCATGGGGCGAGCTTGACATAGACATTGTTCTGGAATGTACCGGCGCTTTTACCGAGTTTAGTAAAGCAGAAGCCCACATTAAAGCTGGGGCAAAAAGAGTAATCATATCCGCCAATGGCAAGGGTGCTGGAACCAGCATTGTTATCGGTACCGATTCCTATAAAGATTGGAAAGAACAAAAAGAAAAGCCCCAGGTAATAGCTAACTGTTCCTGCACCACTAACTGCGCTGGCCCGCTAATGCAGTTACTGCACAGCCATTATCAAATATTAAAGGCCCAACTAATCACTGTACACGCAATCACCTCTACCCAAAGTTTGCTAGATAACAAAATGAAAGACCTAAGAGGCTCTCGTTCTGCATTTGCTTCTATTATCCCCCAATCCACAGGAGCGGCCAAAGCAGTGGAACGCATCATTCCGGACCTAAAAGGTAAAGTGAGTGGGTCTGCTTTTAGAGTGCCCGTAATTAACGGCTCAGTTTTAGAAGTAGTCGCACAAGTGTCCAAAGAAACGACTGCCGAGGAAATTAATAATATGCTTATTAACGAATCCGAAAATGAATATTTAGGAATAATAGAGTGCTATCCGGACGGCCTTGTATCAAGTGACATCATTGGACTACCAATCTCAACCATTATTGATCTTCCTTTAACCGAAGTTCTGGACCTCCCGAATGTTAAAGATGAAAACTTAGTTAAAGTCGTTGCGTGGTACGACAATGAATACGCCTACACCTGCAGATTAGTCGAACTCGCGCAAAAAGTAGGAGAAACTTTTTAAAAAGATAGCCGCCGAATCAACCCCAATTCACTCTTAGTATGATACACTAGTGTATCATACTAAAACTATCCCTAGTAAAAACACATCCCCCCCCACAAAAAGTCAGCTAGTTGGTATGATAAACTAGTCTATCATACTAGATAAGCACATGGTACGTTCTCAAGTTCCAACTCCGATTGCAACACCTCCCAGAGAAGCTAATGTGCTAAAATCGGATTATGGTCATCAACTACAGCCACATCCGGTCTCTGGCGCTAATTTGTCTTGTTATTCTCACTCTCCATCTTTCTTTCATGGCGCAAAATTTAAAAGAAAACCAAATTCTGTATGACTTCCAACCGCCCATAGCTTCCACCCCAAACCCGACATCAACACTGACGCTGACGCTGACGCTGACCCCGACTCCCAATCCCACGCCTAACGCCAACTACACCAAGCGCTTGACTGATCCTTGCTACAAAAATTGGCGTGCCAAGATTCCACAGGAATTGGCTCTAACCGAATATCTTTCCGTTATTAGTATTCCCGAACAAAAACACTACTTATTTAAAGACAAAGAACTGATTAAAACCTACACCATTTCCACCGGCGCTGGAGAAAATGAAATGCCCGAAGGAATTTGGAGAGTAGGGGAGATTAGAGACTCTGGGTTAGGCGGCATTTACGGCCCACGACTATTGTTTCTGGAGGTTTGGGACAAGAACCAATTTATTGAAACTACGCGGGCATTTCACGGGACGAACGAGCCAGAGAAAATCGGCACCAACTTCGGTCTCGGATGCGTCTATCACTATAATGAAGATATTTTAGAGATCTACGATCTTCTCCCTCCGGAAACATTAGTAGTAACTACTTACGATGACGAACCCGCCAACTGGGAAATTTTAATTGGGGGTACAGTAGTATTGTCTCGCGGGGTGGATGAGCGCATCCGCAAATATCAAAATGTGAATTACCCATGGGAGAAAATTGATCGTTTAACCCAATCGGCCGATTTAACTATCATTAATCTTAAGTCGGCTTTTGTTGAAGACTGCCCTTATGTTTCCGACAAACCCGTTTTTTGTTCTCAAACAGCCTATGTCAATGGCTTGACTATTAATAACATAGATTTAGTCAGCTTGGCAGGCAATCACCTCGGCGACTATGGCATTGATGGTATTGAGTACACACTGGACGTACTTAACAAGAATAATATTCTTTTCACTGGCGCAGGGAAAGATTCTGCTGAAGCTTACCAGCCACAGATTATCGAACTTGTTAACAGAGTACCATGCGCCGCTCCTACAGAGCTATGCAGAGCAACAGAGGAGACTCTAAAGGTTGGTTTCTTCTCCTTTAATACCGTAGCCGGCACATCTCCCGCCGCAAAAGAAGACTCCACCGGTGTCGCCTGGTGGAATGAACAGAAGGTTAGTGAAATTATCAAGTCACTAACCCCCCACACCGACATCATCATCGCCATGCCTAACTGGGGGCCAGAATACACTCACCAGCCCACTGACGACCAAGTTAGCATGGGACACCTGCTTGTCGACTGGGGTGTAGACATTGTTGCCGGAGATCAAGCCCATTGGATACAAAAATATGAAGATTATCAGGACGGCGTTATCTTTTATGGACTAGGAAATTTAATTTTTGACCAGATGTGGTCGGAAAAGACAAGACAAGGCATTTTAGTCAAAATAGTAGTTGATAAGGATAAGAACTTCAGCTACGAAAGTATACCGACAATAATAGAAGATTATGCCCAGCCGAGATTGGCAAATTCGGAAGAGTCGAAAACTATCCTACGACAAATTGAGTAAGCTACTTAAGCGCTAACAAACTTGCACCCAGCAGGGAGATAATGTTATACTATGGACTGCACACTGACAAATCTAAATTCAATCACCCCAGCCTACATAAACGTTCATCGTTTAACAACGTCGCTACCAGGGCCAATAGGGCAATGCTCAATCAGAATTTATAATCCTCCAAGACTTTACGCCTTAACAAAAGCCATCTAAACGTCCATCGTTTAAGAAAGGCTCAATCATAGGGAGTGGAAACAAATATATAGGCCAATATCAAACTATGATAAAATTCTATGCGTGTCCGATGCAATTCTTTCTTCTCTTAATTCCCAGCAGCAGGCGGCAGTAAAACATATGGATGGACCGAGCTTGGTTCTGGCCGGGGCCGGAAGCGGTAAGACCCGCGTATTAACCCACCGCACCGCCTATCTTATTGATCAAGGTATAGACCCACAAAATATTCTGCTAGTAACTTTTACTAATAAAGCCGCCGGGGAAATGAAGGAGCGAGTCCATAAACTTCTGGGCGCCTTTCCCGCTACTCCTGCGACCTATCCGGCTACTCACCCTCACATCGGCACTTTTCATGCTACTTGCGCCCAAATTCTACGTCTTAACGGCGAACACATCGGCTTGTCATCACGCTATCTTATTTACGACACTGCAGACCAACTTTCACTCATCAGACAGGTTATTGAAAAACTAAAGCTGTCTAAAAGTCTCAAGCCTGCTGCCATTAAGAGCTTTATCTCTTCAGCCAAATGCGAACTCATCGGCCCTAAGAAATACGCTCAATACGCACGCGGCTATTATCAGGAGCTAGCAGCTGAAATCTATCCTGTTTACCAGAAAATGCTTAGGGAAAATGAGGCTCTGGATTTTGGCGATTTAATTATGGAAACTGTAAAGTTATTTAGAGAATTTCCCGAGGTTTTGAGCCAGCACCAAAACAAATTCCGCTACTTGATGGTGGATGAATATCAGGACACTAACTTAGCCCAGTACACTTTGACTAAACTATTGACCGGAATAGGGGACACCCAAAATCTCTGCGTCGTTGGCGACTGTAGTCAAAGCATTTATGCCTTCCGTGGCGCCAACTTAGGCAATGTCCTTAAATTCAAGGGCGATTTTCCTCAAACCAAAATCTTTCATCTGGAAAGGAATTATCGTTCTACCAAGACGATATTGTCTGCGGCCACGCAAGTTATCAAAACTAACCGTCACGCCCATCCTGTCCTGGATCTTTGGACAGATAATGAACAAGGCCAGCCTATCGTAATTTATTATGCAATTGACCATGTAGATGAAGCCCAATTCGTAATCCATCAAATCCAGAAACTGCGCAACTATGATTTGAACGACTTTGCCGTTTTATACCGCACCAACGCTCAGTCACGGGCGCTGGAAGAAGTTTTTCTGCACTCACACCTGCCCTATCGTTTAGTCGGCGGCGTTCACTTCTACGAGCGCAAGGAAATTAAAGACATTCTGGCTTATCTCAGACTAATTGCTAACCCTAAAGATGGTGTTAGTTTTAAGCGGGCCGTTAACACCCCTCCGCGAGGTATAGGCCCAGTTACTCTAAAGCAAGGCGGCCCTAAACTGGAACATTTTCAAGCGCTCATTGAATCCTATCGGCATAAAAGCAAGCGTGTAAACATTGTAGATTTGATTGATAACTTGCTAGAACGTATTAATTTTAAAGAGTATCTTGATGACGGTACTGAGAGCGGGATAACACGATGGGAAAATGTGTTGGAGCTTAAGTCTGTAGCTCAATCTTTTGCAAAACTTTCACCGGAAGAATCCATATTCGCCTTTTTAGAAAATGTCTCATTAATGGAAAGAACGGAAATATCAACCCGAAAGAATGAGTCCCTGTTGACCAATCGTGAAGAAAGCGCGGTTAACTTAATGACCCTGCACGCAGTTAAAGGACTGGAATTCCCAGTAATTTTTATTATTGGTATGGAAGAAGGTCTCTTGCCGCACTCCCGCTCCTTAATGGAACGCACGGCGCTAGAAGAGGAAAGAAGACTCGCCTATGTAGGTATCACCCGTGCACGCGAAAGACTATTTTTAACCCACACCCAAAGTAGATTATATTTCGGCCAACAGAGAATATTCCCACCCTCAAGATTCTTGAAAGATCTTCCGGAAGAATTAGTGGTCCGCAAGAGGGGATTGTTAATGAGTTAATGGGTTAATGGGTTAATGGGTTAATGGGTTAATGATGTTAATGATGGCCATTTGACGATTAGTCAACAACTCATTAACTACTTCATTAACTACTTCATTAACTATTCATTAACTGACCACTAACAACTAGAAACTGAAACCTAAAAAGCTAGTGAAGCTAAAAAGCTAACCACCTGATCACTTCGCCTGCTTTATCGACAAATTAATACGATCGCGGTCATCAATATTAATCACTTTAACTCTCACCTTGTCACCTTCTTTGATATGATCGTGAATCTTATCAATAAACTGATCGGTAATTTCGGAAATGTGCACCATTCCCTCTTTACGCGGGAGGATCTCTACAAAAGCACCAAAATCAAGAACCCGCGTTACCTTGCCATCATAAATTTCCCCAATTTTGGCCTCCTGATCAAAACTAGCTACCCATTTCTGCGCTTGCTCCACTTTATCAAGATCTCTCCCCGAAATCATTACCCGCCCATCATCTCTAACATCAATTTCTGTTTCTGTTTCTTCCTGGATAGCGCGAATTGTTCCGCCGCCCGGGCCGATAATTTTACCAATCTTACTTGGATTGACTTTAACAGTTATAATGTGCGGCGCATACTCGGAAAGTTTTTCCCTAGAAGAAGAAATCACCTTACTCATCTCCTGCAATATATGCAAACGTCCGGTACGTGCTTGTTTTAGTGCCTTGGTAAGCAAATCCATATTCATACAGCCTGTTTTTACATCCATCTGCATCGCTGTAATGCCACTTTCCGTTCCCGCAACTTTCAGATCCATGTCGCCATAAAAATCCTCTAAGCCCGCAATATCGGTAAGAATAAGATTTTTATCCCCTTCGCTTATTAAGCCCATGGCTACGCCTGCAACAGCGGCTTTAATCGGCACACCGGCATCCATGAGAGATAACGATGAGCCACAAACAGAAGCTTGCGATGTTGAACCAGCCGAGGATAAAACTTCGGAAACTACACGAACAGTATAAGGAAACTCCTTTTCGGAAGGTATCACTGGGAGTAAAGCAGTCTCCGCCAGCGCCCCATGACCAATCTCCCTGCGACGGGGATAGCCTAAACGCCCACACTCCCCGGTACTAAAGGGCAAAAACTCATAATGGTGAATGTATCTCTGGGTAGTTTCACCGGTCATTGTCTCAATTAACTGCTCTAAGGATGTTGACGCTAATGTAACCACCGAGAGGACTTGAGTCTGTCCACGCTTGAATAAAGCAGAACCGTGAACACGCGGAAGTAGACCGATTTCAATTTCTAAAGGTCGAACCTCATCCAAAGCACGTCCATCAAAACGCTTATTTGATTCCAAAACGCGCCGGCGCATCGTTAGCTTTAGCTGATCATCAAACAACTCATTCATCTGACTCTTTCCAATCTTGCCCTCAAACTTCTCAAAAAGAAGTCCTCGAAATTCTTCCTGCGCATCATCACGCACAGAGTGGTCTTGGTGCAGTCCGTCTTCAGGAAAATTATCCTGCACAAAACTAATGACTTGCGCTTTGACTTTTAGGTCAATCTCCGGCGGCTTATAATCAACAACCGGTGTGTCCACTTTAGAGGTAAAATCCTCAATAAAGTCTAGCATTGTCTCTAAATGCGGCTGGGCAAACTGCACTGCTCCGATAACCTTCTCTTCCGAAGACTGTTCGGCTTTAACTTCGAGCATCAGCATACTTTCCCTGGAAACTACCAATAGTAAATCTAAGTCAGAAAACTCGCATTCCGCTCCTCGTGGATTAAGAAGATAGTTGCCGTCGTTGAGACCAATCTTTACTGCCGCTACTGGCCCCTTCCAAGGGAGACCAGAAATTTTTAGCGCAGCAGAAACTGCGGTTAGAGCCAAAAAGGTTAAGTCGTGTCCTGGCTCAAACGACAAGATGGTAACGATTATCTGAATTTCACTACGAAGATCTTTAGGGAAAAGAGGACGAATGGAGCGATCAATTGCGCGCGCTTTCAAAATTGCCAGCTCTGAAGGGCGACCCTCACGTTTAACAAAACGAGAACCTTTAATTCTACCGCCAGCATAGAACTTCTCCTCATAATCAACTATTAAAGGCAAATAACCCCGATCTTCTCCACTATCGGAAAAAACCACAGTAGCTAGAAGAGTAGAATCGCCGTGACTGGCTAAAACTGCCCCATTCGCTTGCTCGGCCAGTTTGCCAGTTTGCAGAGTAAGTTCCTGGTTTGAAATATTGATACTATTTTCGATAACTTTTGAATTCATAAGATTGGAGAATTATATCACAAGCCCCCAAACAACTTAACAAAACAGTTAATTGGTTAATTGGTTAATTAACCAGTTAACTAGTTAACAAATTAACTTCGTGGGGATACAGCAGATATTTTCCAGCAAACACCGACCGAAAAACCCGAAAGATGATTCCCAACCCAACCGGTCAACTCTTCTTTAACTTTAGCTTTTCCATCACCATTTTGTACCTTTCTAGACTTTTCCTCCTGAGATATTTAAGAAGCCGCTGGCGCCTGCCAACCATTCGCAGTAATCCGCGGCGCGAGTGATTATCGTGCCGGTGCTCCTTAAGGTGCTCGGTAAGTGAACCAATTCTACTTGTCAATAGGGCAATCTGTACCTCCGGCGACCCGGTATCGTCCGAATGTACTTTAAAATCTGTTATTATTTTGGTCTTATTGTCTTTGTTTAGAGACATGGCGGAAAACAGCTTTGTAGCTTCATTAGCTTCATTAGCTTTTTGGGTTTCAGTTTTTGCGAACCCATTCATTATACACTCGTTTAACAATGATACCACACTTACAACCCAGCATACTACCCATAACTAACCAAAATGTCAAACCTGTAAGATAACTCTAAACCCGCACCCTAAGCCTACAAGGAGTAGGGTAGAGTGTCAAGCAGAAAAATCAAAGCGCAGGTAACCAATTAACCTGCTTCGGAAAAGTAGAAAACAACTCGACCGTAATCAATTCGTTATGCTTCCTCAGTAATCAGTACATATCCATACACAAACCACCAGTAAAAAAGCAACCAGACAATAAAAACAAAAGCGGCAAAATAGTCGTGGAAAATAATAGCAAAAAGCTGACTGCTATAAATAGCAAGTAGAACTGTAATCGCCATACGAACCAAGTTAACCACGAAAGTTCCTAAAATGCCAATAATAATCGCCTCTACCTTGGACCAGCGCGTAAAATTGCCCTGCAAACCACCAATGAAAGTAACAAGCAACAGCAACATCCCCTGCCAGCCGATACAGTTCCAGGAAAGATGCACATAAATATCGTTTATAATCATCCCATCGGGCACGGCAACAAAATCCAGATTAAAGGGAAGAAGCAAAACTCCAATAAGTTTAACCTCTCCGGGCACGATTATTTTCTCAATAATCTGATACAGCCTAGTACTTTCCACGATGCGGGTCATCAGTTCGTTAAGAGTGGTCACAAAAGGCAGTATTGCCAAAATTACCGCGGCGAGGATGAAAATTGTGAGAAAAGTTTGTTTTTTATGCATAAGGCGTAAGTTACTTAAGATACTTAGGTTTCTTACGAAACACGCCTCGCGCGCAAGCGGCGATGGTAGAGGTTCTCGGCATAACCACCTTCAGTTTCGTGTTTTTTCTCCAACGATTTTACTTGCCTATACAATAAGTAAGTGGCCTGGTGGCATAGAGTTAACAGTAGGTTAGTCGCTTCTTCAGGGTCCTTGGGCAGCTTTAGCCGGGCCAAAAGCGCTTGCGCTTTTGGCTCGCGTAAGTCTCTTAAGATACTTAAGTTTCTTACGATTCGCGCGCTCCGCGCGCGAAACACTCGCACACGCGGATCGTCTTTAGACCACTGCGAAAGTTTCCGCTGTCTCAGAAAATCCTCCAAGTTTCCCAGAAGCTCCTCAATACTAGCCTTGGCCACATTAGTCAGCTTAATGCCTGTCTTTAGACTGGTAGCCATCCCCTCTGAGCCCTCAACAATGTTTTGTTTGCCGCTACGGGCGGCGCCATTCATCTGCTCCTTTAATTTCCAACTCCTGACCCAACGCTCACAAAACTCGACCGTTAGGTCGTAAATAATCAGCGCGAACCAATATGTAAAGAGTTTTTTGTAGGGTTGCATCGTAAGTCCTGCCCTGAACCGAGCTTGCTCTGGTTCGGGGCTCCTAAGATACTTAAGTTACTTAACCATCTTATGCTTTTTTCTTTTCTTGCGCAAAGCTCCGGGTACAAAAAATACCACGCTCATCAACAACCATAACCTTTCTGGAATAACCACCAAGGTCTGATCAGTACTAGCCACATTGGCAAGATACTGCAGAATCAGCATATCGGTTCTAATTAAATTCTCTACCGGACTGGTGGTGTAGGTTCCTGATGAAGCATTAAGCGAGGCTCTGATGTAATAAAGGTCGGTCGAACCATTGACTGAGTATTTGCGCCAGTTAGTCGGATTGGCGGTCCAATAAACCGCGCCGTCTTGAGTGAGGTTGCTGGTACCATCAGTAAAGCCGGTGATTGATTCAAGACTGGCCCAGGCAGTACCGTTCCAATATTCCCAATCTAGATTTAAAGTTCCACCGGTAGCACCAGCAGTTTCAAGGTCAACATTCACTCCCGAAAACATAGAGTCGGCGCTAAAGAAAACATATTCCCCCCTATTTGAGGCATCAACCGGCACAAAGTCCAAAGTATAATCTTGGGCTTCGGAGAAAAGGTATTCGGAAGAATCGGCTGTATTGCCGCCTTGGGCTAAGGTAGTTGGCTCATCATCGCTGCCGCCAAAGATCATGATTTCGTCATAAATTCCATCTGCATGGTCACTAATATTAGTGTTGTCAAAATATATTGTTCCATTATCAATATCAAAAGTATTTTTAAAATCGTCATTATGGGAATGGGTTGGCTCTTGGCCGTTAATAAATATTCTTAGTGTCTCGCCTGATGAAGCTCCTGAATCCCAAGTAACCCTAAGATGTACCCACTCTCCAGCAGTAAAGGAATAATCGGTGGGAGCAATCAAAGTATGGAAATAGTCGGCGGCGCCTTGCTCTCCATAGACAAATAAATCATTGCCATCAACCGCATTTTCTTTAGATAAAACCAAGTAATCGCCTGTTACCGCATCTCTAGCTCTAAATAAGTGATGGAGTAATCCATCAGTATGGCTCCAATTGGGTTTAAACCAAAATTCTATTGAGCCATTGATTTGGTCAAAATTAGAACTAATATCAGTAATTTCGATTTCGTCATCTGAAGCATTCACCCGGAATCCGTTCCCGTATTTACCGGGCACAATATCATCTGATTCTATGGTAGCTGTGCTGTAAGTAGTGCCCACGTCCGGAGTAGATATGGCTGAAATGCTTTCACAGCTTGAGTACCATAATAGCTCGTCGGCAAAATAAGCGTCGGAAATAGGCACATAGTCCACATTATAATCCGTCCCTTCGGTCAGACCTGAACCCTCCATAGTGACTGAAGAAGGCTTGTCATTCAATTGATACTTTCTAATCTTGTACATCGGTTTATGGCGGTTCATTGAAGAAACCACCGTTCCAATGGCATGGCCGATAACAGAAAGTTCTCCGCTGGCAGGGATACCAGTAAAGGTAGTCGCCGTTGTGCCCGTATAGGAAAACTTGTCGCCGTCAATATAGGCCACGCTGGGAGCGGTAGGAAAACCGGTAGTTGAACCAACCGTAATCGAGGTAACACCGGCAACTACCGCCGTGGTGGCAACAGCCGTCGAAGCATTTGCTCCCCCATCAATATCCAAATTCACTTGCGAGCCCGAAGCCTCAACCGTATAAACTCCTTCGGCTTCGTTGTAGTGGTCAGGGATGAAGCCGGTGGTCCAGGTGGGTGTACCATACAAGGTACAATCATTATTGTTGCTTGTTTCATCATAATGAGTAGTACCCGTATTTTCGTCTACTTTCCAATATCCCACCAAATTAGACTCGTTGCCGGTTAACTCCTTATACATATTTTGTTGAAGATCACTAGCTGACCTCACCGTACTCCACATTCTCCCCTCATCCAGAACCCCGTAAAAGTTAGCCCCAAACCGAAGATTACTAAGCGCATCACTCCCAGGTGAACCAACTCCTGCCCCGGAAGTCGCCACATTTACTCCATTCTGAAAAAGTCTAACAATATTATCTGCAGTACTCCAAGTCATGGTCACATGAACCCATTGCTTGGTCGGAATAGCAGTCGTAGTAACAGCCTCGGCATCCGTATCAGTATAATCAATGAATCCGCTTAAATACCCAGTAGTAGCATTAACTCTAAGCCGTTTGGTGGCTAAATTCTTATAAAAGATTGAACGATTAGTAGCGTCAATAGCTTCAACATATATCCAAGCTTCCCAAGTCAAGGCGGTTAAATCATTAATTGAAGAATCCAGCCCACATTCAGTGTAATAACCCAAAGTAGAAGGAAACTTCAACCCCGGGGAGGCAGGCGCATCATTCCACTCACTCCCAGTAGTAAAATCCAAAATATCCGGGTTTCTGAAGTCATTGATATAGCCTTCCCGCTCGGCTTCAGTATCCAGATCGTCTTCGGCAAGCATCAGGAAAAACCACTTGGCATAGTGTTTACCAATGGTTAGATGATCTTGTTCCCGGGTAGTAATCAAATCTTGGGTTGTTCCTCCGGAAATAACATTGTTTTCATCCCAAGCCCAAGTATCAGAACCACCGGTATCATCGTACCAACCAGCTCGCATTACACCAACAAAGGCATCCTGGTAGGTATCTGAGCCGGTACCGGGAAGGACCACATATTTATTGGAATCTTCAAACACTGCCCCGTCAGTGCTTGTATTGCTTTCTGTGCTTCCATCTCCGTAAAGAATAGTAGGGGTAGCAGTATCGTCAAAAGCAGCATCAGTTACGTCAGCATATACTCCCAGCCAGTCGTATCCATTTAAACCAACAGCGGTATCTAGGGTTATTCCCGTACTTCGGAAGTCAGTCATTGTTTCCACAAACATGCCTTCCGTAGTAAACGTGTAATCCTCAACAACTGTAATTTTATCCGTTCCATCGGTTAAGCAAGCTCCTCCGGCAGCAGTATCAAAACAACCCTCAACTCTTATTTTTACACGGACACTGCTCGATTCTAAAATAGTAGTTGTCCTAGAGGCATCCCACCGCAACAAATACCTTACAGTCGCCTCTACTATATGGGGGCCAACTATTTCATGAGTAGGATTGGGACTGCTATCACTCTGAGCTCGGTCATAGAACAATATATAATCTTGAGTGTCCCCCGTCTCCATAATCGCCCGGTAGCGATTGGGAACATCGATTTGGATAGAACCTTCGGAAAGACGGATTGCCTCTGAAGTAATCACAAAAGTCTGGTCATTGGTAGAAATGTCACCCAGGTATTGGAAAAGGAGAATGTCGGTCCATGCTCTTTTGATCACCGGCGCAGTAGTATAGGCCCCTGAAGAAGTACCTCTCACCCAATAAAGAGTTCTCTCGCCGGTGGAATCACCCA
>JAHISN010000058.1 GCA_018818265.1 Patescibacteria group bacterium
AAAATAGTTTAACGTAGTTCCTGAGGAAATTTTATTTTATCAAGAGCAGCTTCAATTTCTTTTGGAGACTTACGACTTTGTCTAAGGTGGTGGGGAAGGTGGCGATATTTATATTCAAGTGTTTTCTTCCTGGTCTCGGGGACGTTTTGGAGTAAGTCTTGAATCAGTTTCTCTTTTTTACTTGTCATTGTTTTTATTTCCACTGAATGAGTCTTATAAGACACCAATATTATAACATTTGAAAAAATTTGGATTAACTACGAAGCAGACCTATAACGTGTCAGTATATGCGATGTTTTGCGGAGTGAAACGGAGCGGGCCTGATATTCGCTAGTTCAAAACTCGTTGTCCCATTCTGTGTTTTCCAATAATTTAAAGAAATATGCTACGTACAGAAGTGGCTCACCCACCTTGGTAAAAGCAACTAGATGTTGTTCTGGGGAATACCGTTTTAACATTGTATAGCCTCGGTATAGAATCGAACCTCCGCTATCAACAGCGATGCCGTCATCTGAGAAATCGTAAGTCGAGGCACGACCGAGTTGTTTAGACACTTCTGCAGTCAGTGGAACTAGCTGATCGGTACCCAACTCACTTTTTAACTCTAGTTTTATCATGGATTATTTTTTTGATTTATTGGAAAGTTTTGAAAAAATACAGTTGCCTTCTTATAATTTCATCTAACGTTCCAGTATGGCCGCAGTTAAGAGGACAAGTTATCTTATTTTACAACATGAACGCTTAATTAGGGTCGAACGACTAAAAGAAGTGAGACGTAAAGTTGTTCCTTAATTCCAGTTCGTGCGCAATTTCTTGTTTCCCTTGAGCTTTTTTCAGCGAGTAGAGAGGGTTAGGGGGTGAATGCGAGCTGAAATATTAATCTGTAAATTCAAATGTTGAAAGGATTTGATCAAATTCTTCTTTGACTGATGAGCGTTGTTCTGTTGTGTAGCTGTCTGGGTAATTAAGCATGATTCCATAAGTTACATCATCTATCATGAAAACACCCAATGTATTGGATAGCGAATTTGATATCCCAATAGTTTGGGTGTTATTGTATGAATTATTCTTGGTATATTGGTAAAGATTAATTCCATCTAGTACGAATTCTTCGCCTTTGTAAGTTTGTCCTTGACCACCAATACCATCCATATTGAAGTACATAGTAATTACTGCTTTATTTCTTGATAATTCTAGTTTAGTGTTAAAGACTTGCCCTCCTTCTCGTTGACCCTCTTGTTCTACAAGACTCCAAGATGTTGGATATTTAAACGAAATGTTATGTATGTTACTAGTATAAATTTTCCAATCTGTGGTTGGGGAAACTGTAGATGGCGGACTGCTATCAGCTAATTGTGCTGAAGGAGGTGGGGTTAGTGATGTTTGTTGAGTAGCTAGTTGTTGTTGGAGTTGGTAATTCTGAAATGCAAAATATCCAGCGATTGTGACCAGAACTACGACTAGAATCATCCATGGCAATGGTGATTTGTTGACTTGGACCGGTTGCATATGTGTGGGTGGAGTGGGGGGAACAGGAGTTGATTGAGGTTCTGTTGCTAGTGAAGTTTCATCTGGGGCTGGTTCGTTTATTTCCATATTGTTAGTGTATAGCATTTATTTGAGTTGTGCTATCCCCCCTCCTATACTTCTTGTTTCCAAGAAGTTGCGCGCGAACATAAAGATAGTGTAGACATTATCGTACAACGTTTCAGTATGGGCGAAGTCGCCGACTGATATGCTTTATTTTACATCAGTCGAAGCGATTTGGGAGAACAAGTGCAACGCAGTGAACCGCTCATACTGTGTTGTACGACCCGAGCGAAGTGTGGGAAAATATAATACAGCCACACTAGCGAGAGTGCAACGCGGTGAGGAGTGAAACGACGAATGTATTACTCGGGCTGGGCAAATATTATATATCTATATTTTTATTTGATTACATGACAAAAATTTTATTTATATGTCACGGAAATGTCGGGAGAAGTCAGATGGCCGAGGCATTTTACAATCACATTACTAAATCTAATAACGCCTCTAGTGCTGGAACTGATCCAAATACTCCAAGTAAATATCCCAAATTACCTGACTACATTTGTCAAATTATGGCGGAAGAAAATATTGATGTAAGTCGCCATAAAGTTAAGTTAATAAATGAGCATTTTATGGATAATGCCAAGCAAATTTTTGTCATGTGTTCAAAAGAATTGTGTCCTGATTTTCTAGTCAAATCCAACAAGGTTACATATTGGGAAATTGATGATCCCTATAAGATGGGTCTTGACGATATGAGAAAAATCAGGGATCAAATAAAAGCAAAAGTACAAACTATTCTTTAGTTGGCTAGCAAGAGTAATATATCGTACAACGTCCATGAATAACTGAAGTTTGGCGGCGGTAAAATTTGGAGCGGAGCGACATACCGCCGCCAAATTTGGGAGAGCGAACGGAGAGATAGCGTAGTGAGTGAACCAGTTATTCATTGTTGTGTGATGTAAAAATCTTTACGACCTTTGTAAAAATTATGGCAGCTTTTTCTCCATCTTGAAGTTTGGAGCTGGAGCACCACATATAATATTGTTTTGCTCCACTAACACTTTGAATCCTTGCTTTAAGAAAAATTCTTTTGCGAGAACGCTCACATCTGCATATAAATGTGGTATTTTCTGGCTGATGGCCTCCTTTTCTATAGCACTGTAAAGCATACTCCCTACACCTTTTCCTTGCCATTGGTGATGAGCATAAAAATAATCAATGTGGCCATCAGCTTCTAGCTCTGCAAAACCAACTATTTTGCTATCCTCTACAGCGACAAAAGGATTTTTCTTTTTAATTCTTTCTTTCCACTCATCCATGTTTTTATCATGTGGTGCCCAGCGTTCAACTTGCTCTTTTGAATATACTTCTCCGTTAATGATGTGAGTCGTATCATGGTAAAGTTGCCATAATTCTTCCTCTTCGCCTGGTTTGTATCTTCGTACCTGCATATTTTATATCAGTATAAGTAAAGATTTTTATTTCACATAACGTAAAGTGTATCCGATGTCACCGCGGATTAAAATGATTTTATCATGTATCCGCGAGTGATATGGGAGAGCGCCGAGCTGAGGCGCGAACCGGATACACGCTAGTTAGATGACCTAAGTCATAGGCACTAAAATCTTTTTTTTTGAGTGACTATGACGAAAGCGCAGCGTGGTGCGACTATAAGGAGCAAGTATTATTCACGCTTGTTTTGAGAGGGCTTCGATTTCAGTTTTGTGTTTGTCTAGGAACCAAGTGTCGAGATATGGCAAATAATGCAACTGCAAATGAGTAGGAAGCTTGAAGAAATTTCCCTGGTAGGTCTTGCGACAGTTTTTGCTTCCACAGTGGCATTGGAAAGTGCCATCGTTATCACCATTAACTGAGTAGTCGTAAGTGATTTCGTCCCCTTCTGCAATCTCCCGCATGGCGTAAATGTTGCGGAGATTGTTCTCAGTTTTGACGTAGACATTGGGGTCGCATGAATGATTGATAAATTTTTCGGGAGATTGCATGACAATAGTGCGGTCGGCGAGATAATCCAGATCGAACGCGTGTTGCTCGGGAGTTAATTTAGTCTCATCGGTGACAACGTGCGAATCATCTATTGTCAGGACGAAATCACCCTTATCAAAATGTTTGGAAGCAAAAACTCCCTTTCCTTGCATTGGAGATTGTTTAACGGTTACATTATTTGCCATATGTTTTGAAGTCCTTAGCGTGAATAATATTTCATCTAACTAGTGTTTATGTGAAGTCTTTTCATATAAACATCTATAATCTGCTAAGATGTTATCATGTCGTTAGACAGCTTACAAGAATACATGCGATTGGGTGGTTATAGTGCAAGAACAATAGTGGCTTACAGTGATTGTCTTACTAAAATTGAAAAACACTTTTCTAAACCAATTAAGGAAATTAGCAGAGATGAGTTTAGGTCATTTCTAGATAAGTTAGTCTCTAAGGGGTTTTCTGGACAAACAATTAATCAATATCATTGTGCATTTAGATTGATTAAGAAGGAGATTTGTGGAGAAAGAGATAAAATTGATTTTCCATATTCCAAGAAAAGAAAGAAATTGCCAATAGTATTGAGTCGAATAGAGATTGAAAAAATGTTGGAGGTAACACGGAATTTCAAGCACAGGATGATGTTGGCTTTGGCCTATGGTGGGGGACTGAGAGTAAGTGAAGTAGTTAATCTGAGAGTAGAGGATGTAGATTTATTAGAACTGGTGGTTTATGTGAGAGAGGGGAAGGGAGGAAAGGATCGGATGAGTGTGATATCAAAAAAGATTATGTTGGAGCTTAAGGAACTGATGATGGGGAAGTCGGGAAAAGATTTTGTGTTTTCGAGTGAAAGAGGAGGAAAGTTAAGTACCAGAACAGCACAGATGGTATTTAAAAAAGCCTTAAAACAGGCAAGAATAGAGAAAGAGGCTAGTTTTCACTCATTAAGACATAGCTTTGCGACTCACCTACTAGAAAATGGAACAGATGTTAGATATGTTCAAGAACTACTAGGTCATGCTAACATCAGAACAACTCAACTGTATACACAGGTGACGAATCCGAAATTAAAAAATATAAGAAGTCCATTATGATTGATACTCATGCACATATAGAAACAACATTTTGCGACGATGTCGAGAGAGCGGGTTTAGAAGCGGTTATTTTGTCGGGTGCAAATTTAAAAACTTCGAAAAATAATTTATTTTTAGCAGAGAAATACCCGAGATTGAAGGCGGCGGTGGGAATACACCCCCAGGAGATTGATGATGATATAAATTTATTGGAAGAATTGGTAAAAAATGATAATTCAATCGCGATAGGAGAGTGCGGATTGGAGTTTGTGGATGAAATAAGAGAGGCTGACAATTTTGAAGAATTAGCAGCTAAGCAGAAAGACTATTTTAGAAAACAAATCGAATTGGCTCGAAAATACAAAAAACCATTAATCATTCATGCCAGAAAAGCAATGGACGAGACGATTCAGATTTTGAGTGAGTATG
>JAHISN010000002.1 GCA_018818265.1 Patescibacteria group bacterium
CGCCATAGATAAAACAACACTCAATATTGACTATCAGTATGATTACCACACCGCACCAGAGCTTTTTACCCCGGGAGTTTTTTTTTCCACCAGCAAGATTACCGATATTGGTCGTAAAGTCTTAGAACAAAAAAAACTTGACTATGGATTGGAAGAGAGTAAGCCACGCTATCAACTACTCAAGTTCCAGGATGGCGAGCTTAGACAAGCTAGCAATCTACGGGACACATCTGCCGTAAAGATAAACTTCTCCCTGCCTTCACAGGACCAATATCCTATTGTTGAACAAGATCCACAGAATGCCCAAATTTCGGTAGTTTTTACTGGTAATCTACGTGACCGGGACAGCTACGGCACAATCCTAGAACTTCAAAGCGTTCGTTGGACCGTACTTCACGAGAAACTCAGCAGCTATCCTGTAAAAAGTAGTAGTCAAGCATGGGAAGAATTCATAAATACTAAGAAATACATTGTTCAATTATCTCCACGAGGTTGGGATTCTACCTTACCCGTTTCACCACAAAGAGTAACAGAATTTCGCGCTCGCGAGGTTTTCTTGGCCTACTTTAATCCGCTCACATATCAGAAATATCTTCAACCAGTTTGGGTTTTCAAAGGCAACGCTGTCCTCTTAAATTTACAATTAGCCGATTGGCAGGCTTATATCCCGGCAATACCTGATGAATGGATAGAGCAAGGCGAATAATAATCTAATCATGCTACGTCAGCGCATAAAAATATTAAATATAAATCTATGGGAATTTTTGCGTGGGAATGTAGAAATCACCGACACCGACAAGCAGAGGCGATTGAGGACAATGGGTATAACTGCGGCGATTATGATATTGGCATCTTTAGCTTGGGCAATAGTAGACTGGTATTCATTCAACCGCATCTTACAACCAGCCATTGAAGTGACAGGTACTATTGTCGGTATTATATTTCTGCTGTGGCAGAGAAAGGTTAAAAATTTTGACCTGCGCACACAAATTTTTGTCGGCATTATTAGTTTATTTCTTCTCCTGATTAACTGCTCTTTTATCATTTCCCACGGTGTTATCAACACTAATACCCCCTGGCTTTTTCTTATTCCTTTGTTCTCCTTTTTCATTTCCGGCGAGCAAGATGGTTTATTTTGGTCAGTAACAACCCTCCTTTGGCTGCTAACCTTTGCACTGCTAGGTTTTTTGGGAATTGTTGGTGAATCCGCCAACATGGAGCAATTTCTGGATTTACTTAATGTCTATCTCCTGGTAGCGCTTTTTTCTTTTTTCTACGAACGAGCACGTCGACAAACTCAAGTTAAGCTTAAAGAGATTAAGGAGTTTAACGAAGATATTGTTACTCACGCCCCGCTAGGCATTTATATTATTAACAAAGAGGGCATTATTGAATCATTTAACCCCGCCATGGAAAAGATCGTTCAAGCATCTCAACTTAGAAATGAAAAGGTAGGAGCCAATGTTTTTGAATTGGAAGCCTATGAAAAATTTGGTCTGGCCCGCCTTTTGCGCCAGACCCTTCGTACGGGGAAAGATCTAGTAATCGATAACCTCAAACTAATATCTTCCATTACCGGAAAGGCGTCTTACCGTCGTTATCATGGTATTCCCTTGCGAGATAAAGAAAACGAAATCATACGCCTGTTACTCTTAGTTGAAGACTCTACTGCCCTGCGGGACATTGAATCGGGACGCGAAGCTCTTATCCATGAATTATCACACAAAAATGAAGATTTAGAGCGCTTTGTATACGTTGTTTCTCACGACTTGCGAAGTCCCCTGACTTCCCTACGGGGATACTTGGACGAAATCCGTGATAGTTTAGAACAGGGAAATCAAAAACAGCTGGAAAACGATCTGCAAAATCTGGATAAAATTGCCACTAATATGGGTCAAATGATTGACGACCTTTTGAGTTTAAGTCGTATAGGGAAACAAAAGTGCGAACGAGAAAGTGTTGATCTAAATGAGTTGATTGGCCAAGTTCTGGATAATGTAGATATCCAGCTTAAAGAAAAAGGATTTCAAGTTAAAGTCCAACCCCACCTTCCCACTCTGGTAGTTTACCGGCGAGCGTTGGAAGAAACTTTTAGCAATCTTATTTCCAATGCCATTAAGTTTACGGAGGATAAAAACGATCCCTTTATAAAAATTGGCTATGAAGAAAGAGAAAATGAGTATTGTTTTTGTGTTAAAGATAACGGTGTAGGTATTTCCCCAAAAAACCAGGGGGAACTTTTTGAGCTTTTCTTCCGCTATGGTAAAAAGCAAGGAAGCGGAATAGGGTTGTCTATTGTTAAGCAATACGTAGGCTTGCACAACGGCCACGTCTGGGTAAAATCTAAAGAGGGCAAGGGGAGTGCTTTCTGGTTTTCCATCCCCAAAGATTAAGTTCTACTTTACCTCATCAGCTCTGCTTCATCGTCCGAGGCTTGGGGAACGGCAACCTTTTCATCATTAGAACCAATAGGTCTCGCTAGAGGGGAAATGAGGGCAGAGGGAATAGGAACCTGAGACACTTCAGCTTCTTCGGCAAACGCCTCTACGGGTTCAATTATTTGAGTCTCCGGCGTCTCCGGAAATTGCGGTACTACCGACGGTTGCGGGACGGAAACCGGCACTGCCGCATATTCCAAGGCTTTTTTCCAATCGGCATTTTTATCGAGCAACAAAGCGCTAAAACGCAGTAGGCGTGAAGAGACATCTTTGTGCATAATCTGAGTTTTTTCCATAATACTGGTTAAGAGCAAGGTGGCTACCTCCGAGCTGAAGCCTTCTCCAAGTGAGTTGATAATGCTGTGCACCAATTGGGCTTTAGTCTCGGCACTGGTATCGACCAAATTAATTTTTCCGAAAAGAGTGTTTTGGTCGTCATTGTCTATATTGACAAGAAGATTCTTTTCCAGTGTTAACTTGTGCTGATCATATAACGTGCCCAGACTGCCAATGTCCTGAGCGCCTAAAACAAAGATAAGGTCATGACTAAGACCAGTATAGGAAAACTCTATTTGCTCTTTGGAAAAGTCACCAGAATAAGGGCTAAGGATTACTTCAAAAATACCTTCTTGGTTTTCATAATTAATCTTATCCACCGGTGTATTATCGTAACGGATACCTATCCGCAAACTGCGCGGCTCGGTTTCTAGCAAAAGTGAATCCATATCGGGGATATGCTCAAATTGATCCTTATTAAGACCTTCGGCCAGTAGCGTAGTCTTTTTGCCGCGCGCCTCTAGCGCTTTCCTTAAGGCAAGCAAAGAAACGATCTTGTCAAGGTCATGAACGGGACAGCTAACAAGCAGAATGTCTTGCGCCCCATTGATAATTTCTTTAAGTTGCTGGCTATCGGTGACTTGGTTCATCGTGTGAAATATACACTTCTCCTATCGGTCTGTCAAGTTGGGTTATAATCGTAATGTTATGCTAAAGAAAATACGGGGGAAACAATTAAAAGTTGCCGCGGCCGTATCCGGCGGAGTGGATAGCGCCGTAGCGGCAGCATTGCTCAAAAAACAGGGATATCAGGTAACCGCTGTGTTTATGAACTGCTGGCAAGAAGGTGGGACCTGCAATGCGGACGAAGACCGGCGCGCCGCCTTACAAACGGCCGCTCAACTAGAACTGCCCTTTCGCGCATTCAATTTACAGGAGGCCTATCGCAAAAAGGTACTGAATTACTTTTATAAAGAATATGGCCATGGCAGAACTCCCAATCCAGATATAATGTGCAACAAAGAAATTAAGTTTGGATATTTCCTGACAAAAGCCTTAAAAGAGTTGAACGCGGACTTCATTGCTACCGGCCATTATGTCCGCGGCAATTTTACAGATGGCCGTTATCATCTCTACCGCGGCGTGGACGAAACCAAAGATCAATCTTACTTCCTTTATCATCTTAATCAACATCAGCTATCCAAGTCTATTTTCCCCGTAGGAGAAATTACTAAAGGTGAAGTGCGCCGTATTGCCCGCCGCCTGGGACTTTCTAACTGGGGCAAACCGGATAGCCAAGGGCTTTGCTTTGTCGGACAGATTGAGCTTTTTGATTTCTTGCGACAGCGCCTGCCGGAAAAAAGCGGCCCAGTGGTTAATATGAAAGGCGAAGTAATTGGCCAGCACCGGGGAACTGGGTTTTACACCATCGGTCAACGACACGGGTTTGAAATGAAAAAATATCAAGGCGAACCTCTTTATGTGATAAGTAAAGAACAGAAAAAAAATATTCTGGTAGTTGGTCCTCGCGAAGCCGCATATCAAGATAGCTTCAGCGTATCTAACCTGAGCTGGATTCAAAAACAGCCGTATGAAGGAAAATGCCTGGTGCGCATCCGTCATCTAGGAGAACTGGTCCCTGCCGAGATTAGGGGCCGCCCCTTAAAAAGGGGCGGCCCCTATAAAGGGAGTGGCCCCTACCTCAAGGTTAAACTCTCCCGCCCCGTCTTTGCTATTGCCCCCGGACAAAGCGCCGTGTTTTACAAGGAAGAAGAAGTTATAGGCGGTGGAACTATCTCCTGATTCTTTTCAAAAACTGTGCCTAAAATAATCCCCAGACAAATCCCCAAGAACAACACACCATGCTGGGTAGTCCACCAATAGTGGTCGGCTAGACTAGTAAGAAATAATCCAACAAGAATTAGCCCCGCTTCACCTAATCTATCGCCACGAACAAGTACTTGCCCTTTACCTGCTGATCTTTGGCGTTTGACATCGGCCCCCAGCATCGTACGATGCGAGGCTAACTTTTGACGTTTGCGCACTGAAATAATCTTCCAAACAAACCATAAAAACAGCCCCAAGCCGATAAATCCGGTCTCCGAGGCAATAAGCAGCCACAAGTTATGCACTGGTTGGGCCCACGCACTGGGACCAGAAATTTCTCCGTACTTTTCAACTAAGAAAGAAAACTGATTAAGGCCCACACCCAGAAAGGGCGACTGCCGGATGAGCCTGATAGCAAACAGGGACAGGTCCCACCTCCTCAGCCAGCTGAGGCTATCAACAGTGCCCAAACTTCTTATTCTCTCCGTTATCGGATTTGGCAACAAAAAGAAGAAAATGCCCAGCAGGATGCATACCGCCGAGAACCTAACTATCCGGCGCATGGTGGAAAACCTATCCCGACCACGACTAAGCCCCCTGTTCGCAAAGATAACTGGCCACATCGCCAACAACATCAAGAGTAAGAAAGTTACCCAGGCAGTGCGGGAAAGTGTCAGCAAGAGGGTCAGGCCCATTATTGCCCACAGCAGTATCCAAGCCTTTCTATTCCATTCACAGCGTCGCCGACACATGATAGGTAACACTATGGACAGGATGCCGCCCAAGACATTTGGATGAGGAAAAGTAGAATATGGCCTTAGCCAATCAATTCCCAACCAGCTAAAAGTTGCGATCCCGGGAGTTTTGACGGAAAAATCCCATTCGCCCAGGAATTGCATGTTTAGCGAACGTTTCATTATAAACTCGGTTATCGCAATTAAGCATAAGGGCAGAAGCCCCCAGCTGATCAGCTTCCAAATTTGAGATTTCTTTAAATTGTCGTGGCTTATCTGCCAGGCAATAAACGGAACTAACGCCAATAGTTCCAGGATTTTAACCCAGCGATACCAAAAGGCAACTTCGTTAATTTCCGGATTCAATAAGCCCAGAGCCGCCCAGACTAAAAATAAAGCCAACGGCAAGATTTGTCCGCGCTGTAATTTTAAATAACCAAGAAAAGCCCGCCATTTCTTCTTGTGGGATAAGGTCAAAACAACCCACGCCGCAAAAAGAAAGTCACTTAGATAAACAAATGGAATGGCGTAGTCGATGTGGAAATACCGGCAACAGAGAGTTATCCTGGTTTGCCAGAAAAGAGTGAGAAAAAAAGTTGTTGCTGCTAACTTAAACAAAGTACTTAAACTACAGCGCTTGTTTTGGGGTTGAATCCGCAGACAGTTTGGGTCTAATAACTACCCTCCTCCTCAGCTCCTCCCCAACAGATTCTGTGTCCATGTCTTCAACTTCGGCAACGGCCATATGGACCAGCCGACGATCATAAGCATTCATGGAGGGTAAAGCAACTTCTTCTTTAAGAAAGCGCGCTTTATCCATAGTTCTTTTGGCCAAGGCTCTAATAGAGGCCTCGCGCCTTTCCCGATATCCATCTATATCAATGAGCACCCGCAGCCACTCCTCGCGCTCTCGGGAAATCATCAGGGCTAAAATTAACTGCAGGGCTCGTAAAGTAAAACCATGATAGCCAATTAAGATCCCCATATTATCTGGAGCCGCTTCGCCATCAATATCTTCCCGTTTGCTTTCTGGTTTGCTGGTGATGTTTATATTAACCGTCTGTTCCTCTTCCATCTCTACCACAATATCAGCGGAAACCCCGAGCTTATCAAGGAGTTCTTCGGTTAACTGTTGAACTTTAGTTATAAGTTGAATATTCATGTTAATAACTTTTGTTGTATTATACCAAATACCGTACTCACAAGCCAGTAAAGAGCTACGCCGGCAGGCAATCTAGCCGTAACGGCCACTGACATTAATGGGAATATATACTTAAATTGTGTCTGCATCGCCTGTGCCATCTCCCCCATATCTTCCTTTGTCCCTTCTTGATTGTCACTTTCCACCTTCGGCTTAGCGGTAGATGGAGACAGCAATGCGGCGTTAAGGTACTGAGCAACCCCAGTGAGTATTGGAAGAACATAGAAACGATCTGCCCGCACCAGATTAAGCCATAAGAAACCAGTATGTAAATGGGAAAGATCAATAGTTCTTAAAAAGTTAAAGTATAACTTCTGACTAATAATATCTGCATTTGCCGGGTCCAAAGCCATCACCAAAACCTGGTACAAAGCAATCATCACCGGAATAGAAAGTAAAATTGGCAAACAGCCGCCTGCCGGGTTGACCCCATGCTCACGGTAAAGCTCTAGTTGTGCCTTAGCTTGTTTACTCTTATCGCCCTTGTGCTTCTCCTTTATGCCATTAAGCTGTGGCTGTAACTCTTTCATCTTGCTGGATGAACGCATTGCCGGCAAGGTTAAGGGGATAAGTATTCCCCTAACCGCAAGAGTTAGGCCTATCACCGCTAAGCCCATATTACTGAACAGCAAACGGTAAAAAAGGAAAAGAATATTTAAAATTGGGGTTCTAAAAAGTAAATCCCACATTGGGAAAAATCCGAAACGCAGGTTTCGGGACACAACAAATCCTTCTAAGTTTAGCACACCGTTTAAACCAGAGCAAATGCACGACAATAATCCTCGGACAATGAAAAACCCCACCCAAACCATTGTACATTGACACTGTATTGACATTGTCATTGTCATAACTCTCTTGCGCTGACTACACCCGCAACCCTATCCGCCAGAACTCCAGCAGAACATGGTAAAATGGGGATATTGTGAAAAAGGGAAACCAAAGCAAATCAATAATAGATAATACCAATCAAACACTCCATGAAGCTCTTGCTAATGCTTTGATTTCGGCAGATAGAGTCGATATAGCAGTTGGATATTTTTACTTCTCTGGTTTTCAAGCTCTTGTTAAAGAATTAAAAGACAAAAAACTGAGAATATTAGTGGGTCTAGAAGTTGATCCAAAATTGGTTCCCCAAATTTCTCAATATGCAAAAGAGGGTGATGAAGACTTAACACGCTTTCAGCCCAGAAGACAGACCACCGCAAGAACTGCTCTCAAGGAAAATTATATTGATAGTTTAGTTGGATTCATGAATGACAGCGATATTTTCGATTCTGAGGCTTCCATTGATGCCTATGATATTTATAGAGAGAAAATTGAGAATGGGACTTTAGAAATAAAAAAGACATTAAAAGACTTCCATGGTAAGTTTTACTTAGTTCAGAATAAACCTGAACAATCTCAAAAAGGTGACTATCCAGGGACAGTATTCGTGGGGTCAAGCAACTTTACCTATAGAGGATTAGTAGGACAAGGTGAGCTAAATGACTCTAGTCGAGAGAAACAAAAGTTTTCCGAATATCAAGATGTATTTGAAGCTTTGTGGAGCGATGCCAAAGCGATAACCATAGTTGATAAACACACTAAAGAAGAATTTTTAGAAATCTTGAACAAGAAGCTCTGGCGGCACGCAACTCCAATGCCCTATGAAATCTATATTAGAGTTCTCCATGAGTTGTTTGCACAAGAGAAAGAAGACGGACTTCTAACCCCCTCGAAAATAACCAAAGGAATTTACATCGATCTGGAGTATCAAATTGATGCGGTAAGAATAGCCATAGACAAGATTAAAAAATATGACGGAGTTATTTTGGCCGACGTTGTAGGTTTGGGAAAAAGCATTATCGCTTCAGCAATCGCCAGGAATCTAGATATGAAGACGGTAATTATTGCTCCGCCGCATCTTATACCTCAATGGGAAGACTATAAGGAAGAGTTTGGTATCAGGGGGTCAAAAGTTTTTAGTTCCGGTAAAATATCTGAGGTTTATGAAAAGTACCAGGAACCAAACGAACCGATGCTTTTTGTTCTGGATGAAGCTCACCGATATCGCAACGAAGATACTGATAACTATAAACTATTACATCAAATTTCCCGTGGCCACCCGGAAAACAAAATCGTCCTTTTAACCGCGACGCCGTTCAACAACGACCCCAAAGATGTATTTGCTCTTATCAAGCTATTCCAAACTCCAGGACAAAGCACAATCAGATCAATTGACAATTTGAGTTTGCGCTATAGGGAGCTTATCCAAAGATATAGCAAGCTTAGGCGACAAATGGCAAAAAAGGACGTTACGCAAGAAGATATTGATAAAGAGGCCCAAGACATTGCCGCCGAACAAAGGCGCTTAATTGAAGCCGTGATAATAAGGCGTTCAAGGCTAGACTTGGAATACATCACGCGATACAGGCAGGATTTAATAAGGCATAACATTTCTTTTGCCGATATTAAGGGCGGAGGACCCGAGTTATTAGATTATGAATTAGGGGAACTGTCAGATTTATATGTAGACACACTAGATAAAATCACTGATGAGAAGCAAGGTTTGGTTGGGGCTAGATATCAACCTACTGCCTATATTCAAGGGGAAAATAAAAAGAAGTTTATTGAAACTTTTAAGAAACAGCTCGAAGATGTTTCCGATTTGTGGATAGCCCAAGCCAACTTGGCAAAGTTTATGCGGCGGCTTCTGGTAATGAGATTTGAAAGTTCCAAGGCGGCATTTAAGTCAACACTAGATAATATGATTGCGTCTAACCAAAGGATTGAACATTGGTGGGACGATTTGGGTATTGTGCCGATTATGAAAAAAGGCAAGCTTCCTGACCCACGGGATTACGATCTAGAAGATGGCGAGGAGTCAAATGCCTTGGAGGAAGAATTGGAGAACTTAAGAAGCAAAAAAGGATTTCTAGAAGCACCAAAAGAAATGCTGGAATCAGGATTTATTGAAGCGGTGAGGCACGATACGAAACTGCTTAAAGAAATAAGAAATAACTGGCATTCAGATCCCAAAACAGCCGACCTTGATCCAAAGCTGGCTGGGATAACCAAAAGAATTCGAGGTTTCTTAGAAGAAAATCCTGATAAGAAAATAGTTGTTTTCTCAATCTACAAAGACACGGTTGACTATTTGTATGAGAAACTGAAAAATGAGCTTCGGATTTTTAAATATACTGCTGCTGATTCAACTGTGAGCAACCGCCAAGAAGTTAAAGAAAACTTTGACGCTTCCATACCCGCAGCTAAGCAGAAAAATGATTATGATGTGCTTATTGCCACAGACGCTTTAAGCGAGGGTTGCAACTTGCATAGAGCTGGAATAGTTATCAACTACGATATTCCCTATAACCCAACAAGAGTTATTCAAAGAGTAGGAAGAATCAACCGCATCAATAAAAGAGTTTTTGACTTCTTGGAGATTTACAACTGTTTTCCAACTGAAATTGGTGAAGAAGAAGTTAGGGTCAAGTCTATTGCAACTTTAAAGATAAGGCTTATCAATGCCGTTGTAGGCAGTGATATGCGAACTTTGACTAAAGATGAAGAATTAGTTAGTTATTTTAAAGACGAGTATGAGAAGGCCCATAAAGAATCAGAGGAACTTTCCTGGGACGCTCCTCATCGGCAGGAATATGATATTGCCCGCAAGGAACAAGAATTAATGGACAGAGTCTTAAAACTTCCCCGACGAGCCAGGATAAAAAGAACTGTATCCAGGGATAATGCAGTGAGTGTCTTTGGTAAAAAAGGAGATCATGCCATTTTTACACTGGGTCTGCCTAAAGTTGAACCTGCAGTTGTTTCTACCGAAGAAGCCCTAAATTACTTCGCATCGAAAGCAGACGAGTCTGGTGAACCGGTTGATAAGAGTTTTACGGCTGCTTTTAACTTGGTAAAAGAAAAACTATTCGCAAAACATGAACTTCCAAAAATTCAAGGCAGGCGGGCAACTGCAATTACTAGGCTAAAAGCTATTGGAGAGAGTTATCCTCAAGCAAGAGATTATTGTGAAGATATCATAACGATCATCAAAGAACTTGATGATATTAGCGACGGAGTTTTAAAGGATATTTCTCAATTAAACCTTCTGGATGTTGAAGCGGCTTATAAAACATTGCTTGATTTTGTGCCCAAGCACTTTATTAAAAATATACAAAAGAGAGTGAGCAAATTCGAAGGCGAAGAGGAATTGCTCTTATTTGCCGAACAGTTTAAATAAATGATGAAATTAAATGAGCCGTATCTACGCCAGGATTTTACAGACTTTATAAATCAGTTTTTGCCAGATTTTGAGAAAGATGTAAGAAAGGCAAGTTTTGAAAGTCTTGGGGCAACTGATAAGGTTGCCTATCTTGGCAAATCTAAGAAGCTAGACCTTCAAGTTTTTGAACTAACCCACAAAGTATCCCCTAATGCGCGCGTAGCTCTGGCTACAGATGGGTTTCGCATCATGAAACAAAGCGCGTCTTTTAGAGCATTGATTGCCTATCACACGGACGAAACCGATGACTGGCGTTTGTCCTTAATGACGCTTACTCCAGAACCTAATGAAAAAGGCAAAGTTACTATTCAATATTCAAACCCGCGGCGATACTCATTTTTTCTGGGACCAGATGCAAAAATCAACACGCCGTACAGTTTTCTAATAAAGAAAGGGGCAGTATCTGATTTTGAAGAGTTACAAAAGCGATTCTCTTTAGAAGTCGTGAACAAAGAGTTTTACCAGCAAATTGCGGAGCTTTACACTCAGCTGGTGGGTGGTGTTAGAGGTTCGGGGCAGAAAAAGAAAGAGTATCCGGGGATTATTGAACTGCCTCTTATCACCTCGGGAAGCCGCACTAATCATGAGTTTGCAGTAAGACTTCTTGGCAGAATCATATTTTGTTGGTTTTTGAGAGAAAAAAAGAGCGAGGCTGGTTTGCCTCTTGTGTCAAAAGAACTTTTGTCTTTAGCCTCGGCTCAAAACACCAAGGATTTTTACCATTCAAAGCTAGAACCACTCTTTTTTGAAGTTCTCAATAAATCAAGAGAGTCCAGAAAAGAGGAGTATGCAAAAGATTACTATGCGCAAGCACCTTACCTCAACGGCGGATTATTCTCGCCGCAAGCCGATGACTTTTATAACTCTGATGAAGATATGCAAGGTACCAACTGCAGTCTCTTAAAACTCCCCGACCGATGGTTTGAGGAATTGTTTGAGGTTTTAGAAAGATATAACTTTACGGTTGATGAAAATACCAGTGTTGATATTGACCTGTCTATTGACCCGGAAATGCTGGGGAGAATTTTTGAAAACCTGCTGGCTGAAATAAACCCTGAGACGGGCATATCTGCCAGGAAAAGCACCGGAAGTTACTACACGCCAAGAACAATAGTTGAATACATGGTCGACGAAAGTCTATATCAATACCTAAAAGAAAAGACAGGGATAAAAGAAGAAAAACTTAGATCATTGTCTATTTACGACTTGGGCGCCGATGAAAGTTATCCTTTGACTGAAGAAGAAAAAGAGCAGGTTGTTGAAGCATTAAGTAATGTTACTATTCTTGACCCCGCCTGCGGTTCTGGTGCTTTTCCAATCGGCGCCTTGCAAAAAATTGTATTTATACTTCAAAGAGTTGACCCTGAAGCGAAACTATGGTTTCAAAAACAAATTACCACTACTACTCCCGAAGTCAGGCGGCTTCTAGAGCGCGAGTTTAAGCATAAAAATTTTGACTACATCAGAAAACTTGGTGTAATTAGAAAAAGCATTTTTGGTGTGGACATTCAACCAATTGCCACAGAGATTTCTCGTTTGAGGTGTTTCTTAACTTTGGTAGTTGATGGGTCTGTCAATGACGATGAACCAAACCGAGGAGTTGAACCCCTCCCAAACCTGGACTTTAAGTTTGTTACGGCCAATGCATTGATTGGCTTGCCAAAAAGAACAAACATAGACAAAAAGCATGGAGCGCGAACCAGTATGTTTGAAGCCGATGAAGGGATTGATGAACTCAAAGAAATTAGGGATATGTTTTTCAATGCCCCAGAATCAGAAAGAGAACAACTCAAACCTCAATTTAAGCAAACTCAAGAACAACTATTTCAAAAAATAATTGACGAAAGGCGAGGAGCTAATGCGGATTTAACAACCAAGTTAACCGGCTGGGATCCATTCAGCCACGAACCCGCCACATGGTTCGACCCGGAGTGGATGTTTGGGGTAAAAGATGGGTTTGATATTGTGATAGCAAACCCTCCGTATGTGCAATTTCAAAAACTTGATAAAAATTTTAGGGAACTGTTAAGAGAGCATGCTTTTTATGAAAGCCAAAGTGATTTATGGTATTTCTTTGTTTTTAGAGGTTATGAATTTTTGAAAAATGATGGGACTTTGTCATATATTGTTTCAAACTATTTTTTACAGGCCGGGCATGGTGGAACACTTAGAAAATTTATAACAGACAATTTCAAGATCAACACAATAATAAATTTCACGGACAAACACGTTTTTGAAAATGTTGGAGTACACAACTCTATACTGTTACTCCAGAAAGGTAACTTTACCAACTACGATTTACACTACTATGAATGTAATGACGTCAACCTTCTAGAACATGGCTCTTTAGATGGGCATACAGTCAATAAACCTTATCTTGGTAAGACATGGCTTTTAGGCGATAAAGATGAAAATCGATTAATTAATAAAATTATGTCTGACGGGGAAAAATTAGGTTCGTTTGCACAAATATCAAACGGAATAAAATCAGGAGAGGATAGCATATATATTTTAAACAAAAAAGAAGTAAATAAAGTATTAATAGAAGAAGATTTGCTTAGAAATTATCTTAAAAACAGTGATATACACAAATACTACATTGATGAACCATCAAAACAAATTATTTATCCGAATTCACATATGTCGATTAATGACTATCCACAATTTAAAAAGTATATCTCGCAATTCAAAACTCTTTTAGAAAAGAAATGGACTGACAGAGGTGAAAATTCTAAATTTTGGATGCTTTATAGAGCTAGGGAAAATATATATTTAACTGGGAAAAATCTTATCATAGTTCCCTACCGCACAAAAAATATTGGCTTTACTATGAACAGTGGTTGTCTTTCAGGCACTGATACTTACCTCGTCATGAATAACTCAAACGCAATTAATGATTTTGTGTTGTTGGCAATGTTAAATTCGAAATTGGTTAAATGGCTCTACGAAATAATTGGGAAAAAGAAGGGTAATATTTATGAAATTGCAACAGCAGAATTATCTGAGATTCCTATTATTCTAGACGTCAAAAACGACAAACAAAAACAGCTTGAAGATTTAGTTAAAAACATCTTTTCTTTAACTGAAACAGAGAACTATTTAGAAGACTCAGATAAACAAGTCCAAGTTAAAAAATACGAAACCCAAATCGACCAATTAGTTTACAAACTCTACAACCTCACCCCGGGGGAAATCGAGATTGTGGAGGGGAATATAAAGTAGTCAAAATCTATGGACATTCCGATTACATTTAAATTCTTTGATAAGTTAAAGCTTTATCAAGACTATCTGAACGAGAGCTCCATGCTCGAAAGAACAAAAAACCCTTATTGGTTGTGTGAGAAAGCCATGATGCTTTGGGGGTATTCTGACGCACATCAACATCTTGGCGTACCTTTAAGTGCAGGGACTTTTACCAAAAAGGAAAGAGCAGAAATAATTATAAAAAATTCGGAAAAGATTGGAAGAAATAATTACGAGGCAATTGAGTGGATTAAAGGGAATATTATGAGTGGAGAAGCTGTACAACGAATTTTGGAAAACTTGATAACATTAGAGCTTGTAACCAGGGATACTAGCCGGTCGGAAAGACTCACCCAAAAGAACAATTCTGAAGTTGAAGATATTATTCAATTGAAAGAAATTACCATAAATTTAAAAGGGTTCCTTTTGGGTGAACTGCTTTTTGAAACATACGAAAATCCAGGGTTTTGGTCAAAAAATTTTCGGAAATATAAATTTTCCCTTCTTATCTTCTATACCACATTTGTGGTTTTACTCTTTACTGTTTATTTTGTGTTTCTAGGTCAACTTTTTCAGTTTATTAAACCCGGGGAAATTGCCATATTCGTTAGGCAATTACTCGGTTATTCCTGGTGGGTAACAGTCACAACCTGTTTTTTAACATATCTGGGATTAAAGCAAGTTTGGAACAAACTTTAGGGGAGCAAATCGATCAATTAATTTACAAACTCTACAACCTCACCCCGGAGGAAATCGAAATTGTGGAGAAAAATACAAAATGAATGAGAATCTAAAACACTCACTTTTAAATCTTTATCTTTATATCGCTGCAGCCGTTCTATCTCTATCGCTGATTTATAGCCAATATCCCCTTGCTATTGCTGTAGTCGTTGTATTATCCGGAATAATTTATGTTTTACTTGCACTAGTTTTTTTTGGATCTAAAGAGCTAATTCCTAATGTACTCAAATTTATTAAGCAAAATCTATTCAATATCTTTGTCGTTATGATTGTGTTCGTTTGTCCTTACGTACTCATAATTAATCCAATTGTGACGGAAGCTAGATTGCGGATGATTCTATTTTTGGGGTTTCTAGTTTCATGGACAATTTTATCTCTTAGAATACGTAATTTTTCAAACCTAAGGTTAATTAAGACCTTCTTCAAAGAAAACCTGATTCTCATGGACAGGTGGATAGCAACTGATACAAATAATGAGCAGCAGACAGATTATAGGGAGATACAGTTACATGGAAACCCACTAAGGCAACTACTTTTTACAATACGACCGTCGAGTCCCTTTTGGCGGGCAGGATTTAAACTGACAGACCCAAACGGAACAATCTTGCCATTAAGGACGAATAACAGCCTGCTTTTTCATTTGGGTTCCACTGAAAGCGAGGATAAATTTGGAATAACCGCATATATTAACGGGGAATGGGTTGAATCACTTAATAAAACCTTACCCTTAGATAAACAAAAACCAATTAGTATAAAATTTGAAGTTAATGATAAAAACTTTACTAAGTGTTTTATCAACGATCAAGTTGAATTTGAATCGGCTACACGAATTAATCCACAAATTTTTAAAAGGGCATTTCTCGCGGCATGGAGTGATGGTCACAACATGAAAGTGGAATTTGATAGTGTTGGATATTTAACAAGATGAAAAACAAAAACTTACATGTTAGAAATAAGTAGAAGTAATAACCTGTTAAAATGGAGAACTGTTTTTAGAATGAGTATTGTACTAAGATAGATATTGGTTTATGAGTATGGTATTCGTGGTGTAACTGATTACTGATTAAAACATTGAGCAAGATAAAATGTTTAGGTTGCAAAATCAACGCATCTAAGAACAGCACTTAGCAGAATTAGTGGAAGATTATTACAACACAATGAAGCTTAGAAAAATTCAAATCCACAATTATAGAAGTATAAATCAGGTGGAAATTAGTGTAGGAAACTCACTTGCACTGGTTGGTCCAAACAACGTAGGCAAATCCAATATTCTCAGCGCGTTGAATTTAGTTCTCAGTAAAAGGTACCCGACTTACACGTCAATTAGCATAGATGATTTCCACAAAAGACGGGTATTTTCCCCTATTAAAATTTTCCTTACGTTTTCTGGCCTTGACGAAGAGGAAAGGAAACACTTTCGCGCAAAGAATCGCGGTTATATGCGGAAGAAAGGCGGGCAGTCGGTCCGATACAATTATTCAGAGAATCTAAGTGTCTGTTTAGAGTTGCCGTTCGAGGAACCTGCTAAGTTTTATTTTGTAGGGGACGATTCGGTCCCGCTGCGTTATGGAAATCACATCGACGGTAGGGAAATATTTGTTAAATCCGAAGACAGAAATTACTTCCCCCACCTTGTTTTGATTCCAGGACTTCGTGATGCGGGTAAATATTTTTCTGACTCAACAAGATATGCTTGGGGTGAAATTATAGGTAATCTGCGTGGCCAAGTAAATACGGATGAAGAGGTAAAAAAGGCATTGAAAGATTTGACAGCTAGAATTTCAAAGAGTGCGGATGTTCAAAACCTTAATAACGATATAAAAACATATCTACTGGAGTTTCTTACGGACGAGCACAAAACCATTGATATTTTCTTGTTGCCGACTGACCCGGGCGACTTATTAAAAACAGCAAGACTAGTAATCGACGACGGTTTTGAATGTGATCTCGGTAGTAAAGGTGATGGAGTACAAAGCCTGGCTGTGATAGCCTTACTTATACTAGCCGCTAAGAGTGATAAAAAATTAATAATTGGGCTGGAGGAGCCAGAACTGTTTTTACACCCCTCAGCATTATTCGTTCTAAACACAGCCATGCAGAAAAAAAGTACTGAAGGGCAGGTAATTTATTCTTCACACTCTCCCTTCCTGATTAATGTCACTCGTCCTAAATACATAGCCAGAGTTTTTAAACATAACAGCGAGACAGGTGTGGTACAGCTTACAGAAGGCTCTCACTGGCTTACTCCCCGTGGAGAAGACGAGGTAGAGAGAGATATCGATGCACAAAGGAACCTACTGTTTTTCGCTAGAGCTGTGGTGCTGGTTGAAGGTCCAACGGAATATCTATCTCTCCCAACATTTGCAGACAAGATGGGTATTGACTTGGCGAAGAAGGGGATAATTCTAGTTGAAGTTAATGGGAAACCAAACCTCGCGCGTTACTCGCGTTATTTGAGCGGCTTCGAAATACCTCACGTAATTGTGTACGATATAGATACTGAAGGTTCCTCTTTAAACAAAACTATCGAGGCTATCTCTGCCCCAAGTTTTCCCATGGATTTTGATTTTGAGGAAATGTTAATAGCGGATTTAACTTCCGAAGCGGTAAATGCTCTCCTTACTAACGCTTACGGGGAGATATTTACACAATATAAGAGCCACCATTCCGTGAGAGACTTTTCGCTAAGAGAACAAGTTAGAAGATTTCTTACCAAAGCTAAACCGTTTGCCTCTAAAAACATCGCCGAAGCTATTGATGCGGACTCGATTCCTGAAACAATCCGTAACATAATAAGGGGTGCTGTGGCTCTTGTTGAATAATAGTAAATCTAAAATTAAGAACCTGAAGTGGGTGAAGGGATCGTCCCTTCAAAACTAAAAAACTAAGGACCTGTATGTCAATAGGCAATTTTTTCTCTCACATTTGTCTAAGGTTGTCTAAGGACAGTTCATTGAATGGCTTTAGTGGCAAGGCGGAAACGCGCTCAATTTATGTCAGCAGTTATAAATTCACAATAGTCTTTAATCTAGGCAGTTTCGTGTTAGAATTATTTTAGTTGACCTAGTCTCCGTAG
>JAHISN010000059.1 GCA_018818265.1 Patescibacteria group bacterium
GTGTTAATTCCATCTCGAAATGATTCATTTCATCACCCCCTTTCGGCTCAAAAGAGCGTGATGTACTCTAACATTTCGAGGAATTCCCATTTTGGCCTAACAAGACCTCTCTTGAGGAATATTTCTATGGCATAATACACATGGTTGACAGGAATGCAGCCTTATGGGATAATGCCCGGAAGATTTTGCGGTACTCAGAAAAGCATTAAAGGGAGAATAAAGATGAGCAAGGGAAAGAGAAAAAAAAGAAGCAGATATCCCAGCGTCAAGGACAAAACGATCATTGTTGTCGGCAGGCAGATATATGAATTTGAGCCTGCGGCAGTCGAGCTTTTTAATGAATTCTTGGATACTTTGAGGGGGCCCCAAAAACGGCTCATGAGAAGCCTCGCTACAGTCGCGAAAATCAACGTTTGTTGTGCTGGAGGGTCGGAGCTAAAGCTGATACCCTTTATGCAGCTCTACCGGGCGTGGCGTAAAACCTTATCTTTCCGGGCTCGGGCAACCCTTTTCTTTCAGACTGGGATTTTCTGGTAAAATATGCTCCTCCGGCGCAATGCGCCGGAGGAGATTCAATTCATCGCCCGCAACCGCTAATCTAACTTTCGTTTCCCACTCTCACAGTGTAAGTAAAAAGCCCCGCGCGAAATACCACGCTAAATCGCCGCCTCTTAATCCACAACCAACCCTTCCGCCCCAACCGCTTTACCGCAAGCAATATTTAACCCTGCAACAATAGCAGAGCATTGCGCCACCAGATTAACTGATAACAGGGCCTCAAAGATTACCCCTTCCTCACCAGCTATATATCTTGACAGCGTATGGCACATAAGATATTATCAGCTTACGACTGCCCCTGATTAAGTTTTCCTTCTTTCTTTACGATTTTATGCAAATCCAAAATGGATTATTCCACGCTTACGTATTATCGTGTCGTTTAATTTTTCTCGGAATGGGTGTGCAAAAAAATAGTCAGACCCGCAAACAGTTGGCGGGTGCTGGTTGTAAGTTGTAGCGGCAGAATTTATTCTGCATAGAAATTGTAGTAGCAGAATTTATTCTGCGTGAGCGTCTCAAGTGAGCGGGGTCAGATTTAACATAAAAAATACTGCCACGAAATAAATTTTCTGAAGAAAATTTAAACGTGGTTTAGTTCGGCCACGGATAAATTGTGTAACAATTTATCCGCACTCATTAAGAAAGGGGGTGAATTAGAATGAAAATGAATAAAAAGATTCTTAGGAGTTTGTTAGTAGTCGGCACGCTTGCCGTATTAGTCGGCGGTGCCACGATGGCCTTCTTCAGCGACGAAGAAGTTTCTAGGGGCAATACCTTTACTTCTGGCGCTATTGACCTGAAGGTGGACAGTGAAGCCCACTATAATGGACTAGTCTGTAAAGACGGTTTCTGGGCCAATGAGTGCTGGAAACTCGAAGGCACAAATTTTATCGTAAACGGCGGATTTGAAACTCCTGTAGTTGAACACGTAGCCGGTTGGTATATTTTTGGTGACATCCCTGGATGGATTATTGAGTGGGAGTCTACTGCAACTGTTTATGGAGGTGAAACTCGACCCACTGCTGCTCTACAGGAATACCACAGAGGCGCAGCGAGCGGCTGGGATCCGCAAGAGGGTAATCAATATGCCGAGTTGGACACTGACTGGTTTGGTCCTGACAATTCTTTAAATGGCGAACCGGCATTGGTCCGTATCTACCAAGAGGTAGCTACCACGCCTGGTGTCAAATACGAACTTGACTACTACTACTCGCCCCGACCCGGCGTAAGTAGCGCGAATAATGAGCTTAAAGTTCGCGTTGACGGTATAGAGGTTGCCACACATGCGCGTGATGGCGGGTCCGTCACAGACTGGACACTACATGACTATGAGTTTATTGCCACTGGTAGCAGCACCAAGATCGAATTTGCCGCTGGCGGTGATGCTGATTCAATAGGTGTCTTCCTAGATGGTATCAGGTTGGTAGAAATGGAGTGCCGTTCCACTTTCTGGGAACTGGTTGGTGAACCTTGTGGAGGCACATGGGCAGAGACTGATCTTGGTCTCGAACACAAATTCTTCAACTATGCCGATGTTAAACCCGGAGACTGGGGCGAGAATACAATCAGCCTGCACGTTTACGATAACGATGCTTATGGCTGTATGTATTTTGACCATCTTGAAGATGTAGAGTTACCTCTAGATCAGAATGGTTGTACCGAGCCAGAGGAAGCTGCCGAAGGCGGCGATGGTTGTGGCCCGGACGGTGAACTAGCCGAAAACATTGAAGTCTTTATGTGGGAAGAAATGGACGGCAACAACATCTGGAACTTAGGTGAAGAACAGCTCATGGATGATCCCGAGTCAGCAATGGTTGCCCTGAACGGAACCGTCTATCCGCTGGCAAATGGTGAACCCATTGAAGCTTGCGTAACCCGTTATGTTGGTATCTATTGGTGCGCGGGAAATATTAACGTTAACCTAGATACTAACGCTCTTACTTGTGACGGGGCAGTGATGGGTAACGATGCCCAAACTGACCAGATGACCATGGATGTCCGCTTCTATGTGGAGCAGGCGCGTCATAACGATGGCTTTACCTGCGATGCGCACTTTGCCAACAATGCGGATAACTAACCGCAGTAGGTAACGTTCGGTATGTTTCTTTGCTGGCCCGCCGCTTTGCCCGACCATGAAGGGTTCGGCGGACAGCACCCTGCTTAAGTCGACTAGGCAAGGACTCTTGCTCGCTTAGATTTTCTCGCCGGGAGGAAGAACTTCAAGCTAAAGTCCTCCTGAGCACATTAATGTGTGGAGTTTTGGTTAGAGGTTAACATCGGACCAAATCCTGCCTGACGGCAGGCAGGCAAGCCCGTTGAGCGGGAGCGGGGACAAGGGGCCACCCCCTTTTTAGGGGCCGCCCCGATTTTAGGGGTCGCCCCTATTTTAAGGGTGGCCCCTGCCCCCGCCGGCTAGTGAGAGTGAGAAAACCGGTTTTTCGGGGAGGTGAGGAAAGCGCGCTGTGCCACGAGATCCGACGTTCTCGGACTTTTCGTGGCCCTCACCTCTCCCATAAAGCCGGAAATCTAAAATTTATTTGATCGGTTCAATCTTGCAGTCGCTAGGCTAACAACTACCATGACTAATAAACAACCAAAAACTCTGGTCCGCTCTCTAGTAGAGAAATATGACCATTTTGCTTTTAAAACAGGCAAGTGGATTCTTGATGCGCTCAAACTGAAAAAGATGCAAAAAATAAGGGTAATGTGTAGCGGCGGGTCTTTAGACCCGCGTCAGGAAATGTTATATCCTTCAATCGCTAGGCTTCAGCCAGAGGCTGATCCGCCTTTGGCGGAAAAGCCTAGCCGCTACAATATATCGCATGAATTTGAATTTTCCATGATTCATTATTCATAATTCATTGTTCATTATTCACGATTTAAACCAATGACCAACAATTCAAATGCCGCAAAATCAATCTTGCGCTCACTGCTGGAGACCTACGACCGCTTTGCCTACCAGACCGGCGACGCTCTGATGAGATTAACAGGAATGAAGAAACAGGATAAACAGGAAACTAAACAAATGAAACTCACTTTAGAAATCTCCATTTGGGAGAGGATAAAGGTTTTTATCGGCCAATTTTCATTCCTGGGTCAAATTCTTAAATACGCCGCCGCTGGTTTGCTGATTATTGTTGTTCTGGCAACTATTTTCCCTTTACTGCCAATTAAGAATAATTATGAACTTTTGGTAGTTATGTCCGGGTCTATGACGCCGGCCGTCCGTGTTGGTTCCATTGCTTTGGTTAAACCGGCAGAGACATATAATACAGGCGACGTTATCACTTTTGCTTATTCCGACGATCCGGAATATACGATCACTCACCGCATCCATGAGATTACAGGTGAAGATGACCAGCAGGTCTTTACAACTAAAGGCGATGCCAACGAAGAGCCGGACCAAAACACTCTGCTAAGAGAGAACATCAAGGGCAAGATGCTTTTGGCTGTTCCCTATTTGGGATACTTGGTTAATTTTTCCAAGACTACTCGTGGTTTCATGCTCTTGGTGATTCTCCCGGCAGTGTTTATAATTTTAGATGAACTCCGTGTTATTCGAGCTGAAGTTGTAAAACAAGTGGAGAAAAAAAAGAAAAAGGAGTAGTAGTTAATGGAATGGTTAATGTGGTTGTTAATGAGATGGCAAGATCGTCTAGTCGTAGTAGCGCAATTTATTGCGCGCCCAATCGCAAAATAAATTTTGCTACTACACCCTAACAAACTAATGAAGCCCGCCTCGACTCGCGGAGCTCGCCGACGCGAGGCGGGCTAACGAACCTGCCTGCCGGCAGGCAGGACTAGAAAGCTAAAGACAACTTATGCTCACATTTAGGAAATACTTAATCTACATCTCTACTCTCGGTCTCTGCTTTTTTACTATCGGCGGGACATCTTCGTATTATTCCGATGTGGAAACCGGCGGCGCAGTTCTCAGCACCGGGGTGTGGGGAATAACTCCCACCCCCACCCCCACCTCTACGCCAATCCCCACGCCAATATTAACCCCCACGCCTTCTCCTACGCCCACCCCTACGGATTGGGATAAATCCTCATTGGTCTTCACTGGCGCTTGCAGTGGCGACTGTTCGGAGCTTAAGGCAGAAATCTGTAATAGCGGTGAAGATATGGATGGGCCAAGTACTTACGAAGTCTGGTGGGCCGTTTCCGGCAATCCAAAAAACGGCAGTAGTGTTTATACCGGTACCGTTGATGCTCTAACCCATGATGAATGCGCCGACTTAACTTATAATCCCGCTAATCAGAGCGGCAACTATATGTTTAAAGCCTATCAACGACCAGGACATTCTGGAGCTGGCGTACTATGGTCCGAGGAATGTTCAATTGCCTGTGCGGATCCATCACCCACACCAACAATAATCCCCACTCCCACTCCCGCAGACAATTACGCTCTTCGGTTTAACGAAGATAGGGAGCGTTGTATCACCCAGGCGGATGCTCAGGTCTTTAATCTAGCTCAGGGAGACTGGACGATTGAAGCATGGGTTTATCCTAATCAGTACAACGATGTCTGGGTAGGAACAATTTATTATGTTGGCACGGCACACATCGGCATCTGTGGGTGCGCCAGCTGTTATGCAGGCAATGAAGGTAAAATTACCCTCGGGGTCGATGTCAGAAACTATTACAGCAATGATCGGCTCGTCGCCGGACAATGGTCGCATGTAGCGGTTACTTATGACCGTGATATTAGAACGCTCAGCTTCTGGATCAACGGCCAACCTAGCGGCTCTGACACTAATGTTGACATAAACTCAACTACCCCTCGCCAAGCCACAGTAGGTGGTTTCTATACTATTTATAATTTAGAGGGAATGCTCGATGAATTCCGCTTTACCAAAAATGTGCGCTATGATGCACCGTTTACACCCGAAATTTTACCTGGAGTGGAAGCCGAAACCGAGTTACTTTACCATTTTAACGAAGGCACGGGCAACATTGCCCACGATGCTTCTAATCACCCCGGATACGACTGTGAACTTAGGCCGGCCGTTTATCCGCCGGGCATCATTGAAGGGGGTATAACCCTAGGAGTGGAATGGTTTAGAACCGACATTGTTCCCAAAGAAGTAACCATCGTCATTAACGAAATTGCCTGGATGGGAACCACGGCCGACACTGGCGACGAATGGCTGGAACTTTACAACGCCTCGCCGGTTAATATTAATCTCACCGGCTGGAAGCTAATCGCCGCTGATGGCGATCCGGAAATTGCCCTTAGCGGAACTTTAGCCGCCGGCGGTTACTATTTAATAGAAAAACAGCACGAGGAAACTACTGATGTCGCCTCGGATCTAATTTATTCCAGCAGTCTGATGGAAAATGGCGGTGAAGTTCTACTTCTCATCGGCCCCGACGGCAACACCATAGATACTGCCAATGTCGGCAACTGCCCCTGGCCAGCCGGGGATAATACTGACAAAACCAGCATGGAGCGATGCAATCCGCTGGAACCGGACACGGATAGTAACTGGCAGTCTAACAACAAAGTTAAACACAATGGGCAGGATTCGGCCGGCGGGGATATTTACGGCACACCAAAGACTGAGAATTCATGTTATGATGGTAGTTGACAGCTTCACAGTTGCACAGCTACACAGCTTAATTGAATTATGCGTTTTGGATCCGCCGCGTGAATTATGAATCAAGAATTATGAATTTGGGTTTCCTATCCATAATTCATTATTCATAATTCGTTATTCATCATATTCATGACTAAACTATCAAAACTCATCATAATCTCAATATCAATAGTAGTTTTATCAACAGCATCAGTCCTCGCCATTGACGATTGCATCGATGTCTCTTGGGAAGGACCAATGTTTGACGAGGGAGATCTAAAACCCGGAGATGTCATCGAGAAAACCGTTACCGTCACCAACGTTTCCGGCGCGGCGGGAGATATTACTGTTGATTTGCGCGCTGAACTAAACCGCTTTTATACCGAACTGTCCAAAACCAACGATTTAGCTAAACAAACGGACTTTCTAAATCAGATTTTTCTAACAATTCGTCGGGAAGAAGACCCGTCACCAGTACTCGGCCCCCTACTTTTTGGCGACATTATTTTAGATCCGGGAAACGAAGTCAGTTTGGATACATTAACCCAAAATGAACAAGTTACCTACATCTTTAAAGTTGAGTTTCCTTGGATAACCGATAATCTATATCAAGACCACACCGCCAACTTTGATTTAATCTTGCGCAGTGATTGTCTGCCGCTAACACCGACACCCACTCCAATACCTGCTCTGCCCGGCAGCACTCCCAGTGTTCTGGCCACCTGGATAGGCGAAAAGGTTGGCGATGTTCTTGGTATGCTTACCGAACTCCCGATAACTGGGCACGAAACTCTTGTTATCGTCCCCTCATTCATTGCCATTGGCCTCATTGTCTTCCGAAATTCACTAAAAAAGAGAAACTAATACACGATGCGCGCAAAATCCTGATTAGGAAATCTCGCTTGTGGCGGCTAGCCTGCCTGCCGGCAGGCAGGGCTTCAGCCTAGCGTCTGGGGAACGCAACCCCTCCAGACGCGGACATGTCAAACGGGGCGCGGTGCTAAAGCACCGCCGCTACAAACGTTCGCTAACTAGTATTAATCCAAACTTATTGGACGGAGCGTTAGTTAAAAAATGATGATAAAATACCAATATGCGAAGTCATGAAATAGACTTGGGAATACAGTCGCCCGATTCTGATAGCCCTGACCAACCAATTCTTGAGTTGGAAAAAGAATACTCAGATTACAGGACCACCGGTGGCCAGCTTTCCTTGCACCTCTACGACAGAATTCTACAGCTTAGAAAAAATCCGCCCGCAATTGAGTACACGAACAAGAGACGAGACTCGTTGGAAAACCCACACGCAGTCAGAATCGTGCCGGGTATAGTCAGTCAAGTAAAGGCGTTCTATAGTAAACTCTGTCATGTCAATCGGTCTGCCGGAATTCCAGGGTCTTGCGACCCAAGTGCCACCACAGAAACTCAACATGGATCAAGGTTGCAAAGAATTTTGCAAATGGCTGAAAGACACCAGCAAGGAAAGAACTCACCGCAACCACCGGAAGAAATTGTAATCCTCTACACATTGCTCCGCGAAAACCCAAACAACATCCTGCACTTACCTCCCGATAAGCGCATGTCTATACAGCAAGCAGAAGACGAAAGTCAACCAGACCGGCCATATCCCAGCGGCGGAAAATCAGCAGGGAACGGAAATACAACCCTGCCTCATCAAATGAACGATCATAGCATCTTTGCCGAGGTTTTGCTGTTAACCGGAAGAAGAAACGCTTACCAAACTTTTGTAAAGGAATTGAAGGAAATCTAAACTGTTGAGTGATGCTAAGTAAATGAGCTGTCACCAAATGGCGCCGCGAAAATCCACCATTATCATTATTAACCACCTGCGGGTTTATCAAAGGTAGGACAAGTCCCGTCAGTATAAGAAAGACTGCTAACAACTAGATCATCGGTACCCCTTATTCTGGAAACAGCCATTTGCCTCCCTCTAATTCCGGTCCCCTGTATCAAAAACCCTGCCCCTTCCCGCGAAGAACCGATAATGAGCCGTTTGTCTGCTGGAACTTCGCCTCCTGTAACTGCTTCCATCGCCGCTTCTGCGTCAATCTCGGGAATTTGAGCATACCCACGGTAGGAACCTTTTTTAAAGACAACAAACTGTTTAGCGTCACCATTCTCAGCTTCCATTTCTTTAATTAGCAACTTCGCCGAGCCCACTTGAAAACCAGCTGGGAGCTACTTCACTACTTCGCAACCCCTAGTTCTTCTTTTACCCTGTCAGCCAGGAACAGCTTCATAAGGGATTGATAAGGGACATCTTGCTTATTCGCTAAGGATTTGAGACTGCTAATTAACCATTCGGGCATCCGTACTGAAACTTTTCGCATACTAGGCTTTAAATTAGGAAATATCACCCGCTCGGCTTTACTAAAATCAAAATAATCAGAAGTGTCGGCCACTGCCCAGAATTCTCTTTCTTCGTCTTCATTATTAAAATGTGGTATCGGTTTATATTTTTTGGGCATAGCTTCTTCTTTCTTTCTGATTCATATCACGAGCCGAGATAATTCTAATCTTTTTAACCCTGAAAGTGAATATCACGGCCAATTTCCTGCCTACATTAGTTTTACCCCAGAGCAAGTATCTTTTTTCCATCAGGGAATGTTTATCATCTTCAATAATAAACTTGGGCTCGTTTACAAAAACTTCTTCCGCCTCCTGATTCGTTACTTGATGTCGCAAGAAACTCTTGTCAACATTACCCTTATCCCACTCAAATGCCAGAGGCCCTGGCAATATTATCATAACGCGAAGTCTACCTTAAAGATGCACACCTGTCAAGGTTCATTGGCCACAAATTTCTTGCTCTAGTTCTTTAAACAAAAGAGGAAATTTAGTGTAACCTGTTTCGGCATTAAGATGACCGCCGCTGGGAATTATAATTTCCGAAACTCCCAAATTTTCAGCCATTGCCCGGCCTTGCTCTTCGGGAACATAAGGATCATTATCCGAGCGATAAATATAGAACTTCTTACACCGCTTTTTGATTAACTCCCAATCAAAAGGAAATGAATTAAAATCGGCATTAAGTTCATCATACTCAGCATTCCCCACATCACCAATAAAAGGGGCCGCAAGAAACACAGCACCAACAGACTTTTCTAACTGCTGAAGCTTGGCACAAATAACCAATGGCGATGAGCTATGCCCAACCAAGATTAAGTTTTCATCATAAGCGGGTACAGCTTCATCTAGGATTTTTAGCCAGTTTCGAGTAGTTTGTCCTTCTGGCGTAGGAAATTTAGGCACAATTGCCGTATGCCCAAGCTTTTCAATTTCTTGCTTTAACCACGGAAACCAGTTGCCCTGAGGACTTCCCATTGTACCGTGGAGAATGACAATTGTTTTCATGCGAGTTTAATTATAGCCCAATTTCCGTAGCTTAATATCGGTACGCATAGCAACCGCAAAACAAATATAGTCCCCTGTTGGAGCCTGGCAAAATCGAACTGTCGGGCCCTTTTCTGAGCGGGCCTAAAGGCCGCCGCTACAAAGCCACATATTTATTCCTTGTGTCGGCATTTTAAACGGTTACTCCGCGCCTCCACGCGATGCCAGCATTGCGTAGCGCATGGCTGTCGTAGCGCGGGGGTTCTTCACACCTTCCCCTTATACGCCGGACACAGCAATTGATAGGAACAGTAGCCGCACATAAAGCCGGGGGTGGGAATAAATTGTCCGGTGTTAATTTCGTCTAAAACTTCTTTTATTTCCCCTTTAATATTAATTAGATCATCTTCCGTTCGCGTAGTACTGACTTTTTCTCCCTCCTCGAGGAAATAGAAACTTAGCTTAAGTTTCTCTAATGGGACATCGAGTATATGTTTCTGCTTGGCGGCCAGGGCGTAAATGCTCATCTGCAAGTCTTTATCGGCATCTTTTTGAGTTTTACTCTTGCCGGTTTTATAGTCAATAATCTCCAGTCCTCCATCGGGCAATCGGTCAACGCGGTCAATGCGGCCTCCAATTGATACCTCGTCTAGTCTGATTTTAAAGGGAAATTCTATTTTAAGAATCTCCTGGTCCGGGAAATAGGCTTTTTGGAAATAGCTCTTGAGCATTTCCAACCCGGCTTTTTTCTGCTTTTGTTCGTGCTCTTTAGATCCATAACCACCACTAATCCATAAAGTTTCCAAAAGCTCCTGCAGGGTTTCCAAATCGACTTTCTGATTTGAAACGCGTCGGCGATAAAATTCAGCCAGCGACTGATGCATACTATCGCCAAAAGACAGAGCTGATGCTGGAGGCTGAGGCAAACACAAATCATATTGATATTGATACTGCCGAGGACAATTGTTAAAAGTGTTCAGGCGGGAATAGGAAAGATAATCAGTTTTGGAAATATGCTCTTCAGAAGGTGGGACGGGTGGAGTAGCGGAAACCGGAGTCCAACCGAATAAAGAGGTTTGATGGGCCTCATCCTGCCGTAAAAGAAAGTTTTCGAGGTTTTCCCCTAAAGTTTCGGTAACAAAAATTGACAGGCGTTTGGGTCGTTTGTTGTCATGATAAAACTTAGCTCCGGTAAAGTAAAGTCTCTCTTTAGCCCTAGTCATACCTACATAAAAGAGGCGGCGTTCTTCCTGCAAGTGCGGGTCAGCGCTGGGAAGAGGTTCTTTGATAATCTCGTCGGGCAGAGGGAGCATATCCGCCCGGCGGCGCGTGGGAAAACGGTCATTGACCAGATTAACCATAAAGACAACCGGAAATTCCAATCCTTTAGCGGAGTGAAAAGTAAGAATATTAACAGCATTATTATCCACCCAGTCAACTTCGCTGGCCAGGGGTGATTCCCCTTGGTTAATAACAAAATCCAGATACTCTACAAAATCGTACAAATTGCTCTCTGGATTTTGCGCCTCAAAACTCTTGATTTTATTAAAAAAGCGGGAAATGTTGCGGATTTCTCTCTGGTGTTGAGGCGATTTTGGATCACTATAAAACTTAAGCAGATTTGTGTTTTCAAGAAAATAGTATAAAAGCTGTCCCGGAGATTCTTTGGGAATTAATTTAAAATGGCGGTGAAGTATTTTGACTAACTTTTTGGCTTTGCGATATGTGATTTTGTTTAAAACCTTTATACCTTCTAGCTTTTCCAACGTCTCAAACAAACTTAAATTCTTCCGCCGCGCATGGCTTATCAGGAAAGACATATCCCGACGGTTAAATCCAAAATAATCCTTTGTCAACAAACGATAAACAGCAATATCATCTTGCGGATCATAGAGCAATTTAAAGTAAGCAATTAAATCTTTAATTTCTGGTTGATGATAAAGCTGGCCAGGACCTAAAAATTGATAGGGCAAGCTTGCACGCTCCAAAGCCTGCAAAAAAGGATAAGCATGGTTGTTGGCCCGTACCAAAATAGCAAAATCTTGATAATGTCTCTCATCATTTTCCACAAGTCTTTTAATCTCACTAATAATTATTTCTGCAGTATCTTCTACTTTTTCTTCCCAGATGAGTTTGATATCACTGCCTGCGGGATTGACAGTGGAATGCAGTTTCTTATCTATTTTCTCCTTTACTTCCAATCTGTCGGGATTATTGTGCTGAATAAACTCGTAGGCACGATCCAGAATAACCTGCGGCGAGCGATAGTTTTTAATTAAGCTGACAACAGTAGTTTTTGGATAGTGTTCTTTAAAGTCCAAAACATTGTAAACAGCGGCGCCGCGCCAACGATAGATGCTCTGATCGTCATCGCAAACAGCAGTGATGTTTTGGTCGTCACCAGCCAAAAGCAAAGCGATTTCGTTTTGGATATAGTTAGTGTCCTGAAATTCATCCAAAAGAACATGCTTAAACTGCTTTTGGTACTTAGCCAAAATGTTAGGGCGGTCATTAAAGAGCTTAAAAGTATAAAAGAGTAAATCAGCAAAATCCATCATGCCTTCTTTAACCTTTAACTCCTGATATTTTTGATAGGCGAGGGCAAGTTCCAGGGTGTGTTTCGGGGAACCGGTTTTTTCCTGTTTTTTTCCTACTTCTCCCGTGTGCTTAACAAACTCCAGGTACTCCTCCGAACTTATGTTCTCATCCCGCAGGCGACTAAAATGCGTCAGCATACCGGAGATAAACTTAGTGGGATTGCCCAAGGGACGGTAGTAATCAAGAGGAAATTGGAAAAGATTTTTCTTGACAAATAAATAACTCTCGGCTTCAGAGAGAATCCTAAACGCCGGATCCAAACCCAAATGAACCGCTTCTAATCTTAAAATCTGCTCACAGAAAGAGTGAAAGGTAGAAATCCAGGTCTGCACATAGCCCATCGGTAAGGCCACATCAACCCTTTCTTCCATTTCCGCGGCGGCCTTCTCGGTAAAAGTTAAAGCCAAAATTTCCGAGGGTTTAACATTTTTCTTTTCAATAAGCCACTTGATGCGCTCGGTAACAACGGCAGTTTTGCCCGTCCCCGCACCGGCGATGATAAGCAGGGGCCCCGCGGGATGGGTTACGGCTTTTTTCTGCTCAGGATTTAGTTGGAAAGTTTTCGGAAGCACGATAACATTATATACCCAACCCGGCTGTAATAGCGCAATTGATCGCGCGCTCGACGGCCACGTCTGACACGGCCCACCCATGGAGGACCCAATCGCAAAATAAATTTTGCTACTACATACTTTTGAGTTAATTTATTTACATAAAGAAATCAGAACGCATCATCCTTTGGGGGGGGAGGGGGGGGGGGTACTGTATGTCTTGACTTTCCCAAAAGAAAAGCCGCCGGTTTAAACCGGCGGCCAGTGTATGTTTACTAGTCTTGTTTCTTCTTTTTAGCGGATGATGACCCACAAAAACCCGCCGATAACCGCTACAGCTATGGTTCCCCATGGCCAGATAATAATGCCCTGACGAATGAGCGCGTAGTCGACCACCAAGCCGCATACGGCGCCGACTATAGAGCCGTGAACAAAGTCAGTTACAATGCGGCAGATATTCCACCAAACATTCCCGGTCTCTTTATAAGCTTCGGCGGCGTGAGTATTTACCAGCATGATGGCCAAAAAGAATATCACAAGCACCGCCGTGATAGTAATTGTTGGCCATGACCCGATCAACAAGTCGACCACTATAGCCACACAAAGGGCACACAGCCCAACAACACCCAGCCCCCTGAACATATCCCGTAATCGCACGTCTTTCTTTTCTTTCACTATTTCCCTCCCTTTTTGCAAGAAAATTTTTAGAGACGAACCCAGTTATTCAGAACGCACCAATTATCTCATAGCGGCGAAGACTTGTCAATAATCGGACGCGGCCGTCAACTCACAAACCACTGGTCATACCATAATTGAAAACACAACAGTGCCCAGAGTTCGAATTTATAGTCTTTCCGACCTTCAAGATGTTGTTTGACTAGCCGATGCGCTCCTGGCGCATCTAATAGCCCCGACATCTCAAGCTTTTCTTCCGACAAATACTCTCTAACTATCGGCTTAAGTTCATTCTGGAGCCACTCTCTAATGGGAATTTCAAAAGCAAATTTCTTGCGGGCAAGAATATCCATGGGCAGTAAATCCTTAAACGCCTCACGAAGCAGATATTTCTCTATGCCATTTTTGTTTTTTAGATGCGATGGAATCTGCCCGGCCAACTCTACCACTTCTAAATCTAAAAATGGCACCCGCGCTTCCAAAGCATGTGCCATTGTCATTTTGTCTACTTTCATAAGTGGATCCCCCGGCAACCAAATAGCCGTTTCCAGATAAAGCATCTTGGACAGCCAGTCCATACTGGCAGTGCGCCGCCAAAAATCATTAAAAGGGTTCAACCCTTTTTTAGGGTTAAACCCTCGAATAGGGTTTAACCCTATTTCAAGCGGTGGCTTTTCATACCTAAACAAATCTGTCAAAATGTGCTCGGCGCGGTCTTTGTCCGGCAAAACACTGCGGTACAAGCGCGTCTTACCAGTCATATTCGGCATACGAGCAATTAGAGAAGCTGTCCCACGCCGCGCGGAAGCGGGTAAAATTTTAAAAAGATTGGCGAGGCTGTAGGGGAAATTTTCCTTGTAGCCAGCAAAAAGCTCATCTCCTCCTTCGCCCGTTAAAACCACTGTAACTTCTTTGCGCGCCAACTGCGAAAGAAAGTAAAAAGGCACAGCCGCGGCATCGGCCAAAGGTTCGTCCAGCAATCTAACAATTTCCGGTAAAGCTTTAACATGCCGCGGACTTAAGACAACTTCGTGGTGATCAGTACCATAGCGGCGACTAATCTGGCGCGCATATTGCATCTCGTCGTACTCACTTTCGGAAAAACCAATAGAGAAAGTTTTCACCGGCTCAGACATAATCTGCGACATCAATCCAACAATAATAGAGCTGTCAACACCACCAGAAAGGAAAGCCCCGAGAGGGACATCGGAAAGCAATTGACGTTGCACGGCGGATTGCATAGTTTGACGAACCGAACGAACAACTTGCTCCTCATTTTGAATTTTGAACTGCAATTTTGAATTCGGATCATCATACTCACGCACTTCAATTCCACTTTCCGTAACCTTCATCCAGCATCCTGGAGATAGTTTATAGATATTTTTAAACATCGTCAGCGGGTCCGGAGTGAAGCGATATCTAAAATAAAGCGGTACAGCATCAAGATTAACCTCCTTCTTGACCCACGGTAAAGTTAAAAGGGCTTTGATTTCCGAGGCAAAAGCGAACCTGCCCCCCTTCGCTAAAGCTACGGGGGGCAGGCCCTTTGTTCCTGAATCCCCAATGGATGCCGAGGCCGATGCATAGTGCGGCTCGCAGAGCGAAGCGGGGTACCCTGTATAGTAAAGCGGCTTAACACCCATGGGGTCGCGTGCTAAGAACAAAAGGCCTTTAGCCAAATCATAAATTGCCAGGGCAAAAATGCCATTGAGTCGCTTAACGCAGTTCTCTCCCTCTTCTTCGTATAGGTGGAGAATTGTCTCCGTGTCTGTGTCGGTATAAAAACAGTGACCTTTCCCCAACAGCTCTTTTCTTAACTCGGGGAAGTTATAAATCTCACCATTAAAAGAAATCCGCAAAGATTGATCTTCATTAGTAAGAATTGGTTGAGGTCGCGAAGTAGTATCAATTATTGACAGGCGCTGATATCCCAAACCAGCATTTTGGTGGCAGAAGATACCTTCATCGTCTGGCCCGCGATGTTTAATTGCCGTTTTCATCCGTTCAATTTCCTCTCGACTGGCCGGCCAGTTTTTATTAAGATTGTAGAGACCGCAAATTCCACACATGAATTGGAAATATTATACAACTAAAGATATAATCCATCTATGCTAAATAAAATCTATTTAGATTATGCTGCCGCCACTCCTATTGACCCGGAAGTAATAAAGGCCATGACTCCCTATTTTAGAGAGGGATTCGGCAACTCAGCCTCCTTGCATAGTTTCGGCCAGGAAGCTAAAGAAGTGCTAGAAGAAAGCAGATCAATTATTGCCACTGCTCTTGCGGCTAGACCGAAAGAAATAATTTTTACCAGCTCGGCTACAGAAAGTAATAACCTGGCCATTAAAGGGCTGCTATTAGCCAATAGAGAAAAAAGCGGACACATTATTACCTCCCTTATCGAGCATGACTGTGTTCTAAATAGTATTAAATGGCTTGAACAAATGGGGATTAGGCACTTCGCGGCTAGCAAAATTCCTGTTGATAAATATGGACTAATTAATCCTGGAGACATAGAGAAGGCAATTAGAAAAGATACCGTCTTGGTTTCCATAATTCATGCCAATAATGAAATTGGGACCATTCAACCGATTAGAGAAATAGGCAAGATCTGTCACAAAAAAGGAGTATATTTTCATACCGATGCCGCCCAGAGCTTTGGAAAAATTCCTATTAATGTAAATAGCATGAACATTGACCTACTAACCGCTTCCTCTCATAAAATGTATGGACCCAAAGGTGTTGCCTGTTTGTTTGTTAGAAAGGGGATAAAAATTGAACCGCTTTTCCACGGCGGCGGTCATGAAGCAGGCTTGAGATCTTCAACTACGAACACTCCTGCCATTGTTGGCTTTGCTAAAGCGGTTGAGATTTGCCACAGAGAAATGGAAAAAGAAAGCAAGCGGCAAACTAAACTAAGAGACAAATTAATAAAGGGAGTGCTAACAGAAATAGATGGTTCCTATCTAAACGGGCATCCCCAGAAAAGACTACCCAATAATGCTAACTTCCGATTTGAATTTGTTGAAGGCGAATCTATTGTTATGCGGCTTGATGCTTTTGGCATTGCCGCTTCTACCGCTTCCGCCTGCTCTTCTCCAAAATTAGAGCCCTCTCATGTCCTTTTGGCTATTGGTTTAAAGCCCCAGGAAGCACACGGCTCTCTAAGATTAAGCTTGGGAAAATGGACTAAAGAAAAAGATATTGATTATGTCTTAAAAGTTTTGCCACAAATTATTAAAAAATTAAGAGATATATCACCATTTAAGCATTAGACCCTCATAAAAATGTACACAAAAAAGGTAATGCAACACTTTAGAAAACCGCATAATTACGGGAAAATACGAAAACCTGACGGGATAGGAAAGGTGGGGAATATTGTTTGTGGAGATGTAATGTGGCTTTATATTAAAGTCGGCAAGGACAAAAAGGGAGAGGAGATTTTAGAGGATGTAAAGTTTGAGACTTTTGGATGCGTGGCCGCTATTGCTACCAGCAGTGTTGTCACCAATTTGGCCAGAGGCAAAACTCTAAATGAAGCCACGGATATCAATAAAAACGAGGTTGTCAAACACTTGGGAGGGTTGCCACCAATAAAAATACATTGTTCAATTTTGGCCGCCGACGCTCTAGCCGAAGCTATTTATAATTATTTATCCAAAAACAAAAGACCAATCTCAACAAAACTTCAAAAACGGCACAAAAGACTAGAGCAAGAAAGGATGATAATAGAAGAAAAGTATAAAGACTGGACTAAAGAGCCTTGATTGAAAAGGAATCTATAATCCGGACTGGCTATCTTCAACCGGATTTTCTTTCATTTTTTGCAAAACAATTTTTTTCAATGTTTCCGCATCCTGTTTTACAAGTCCGGGTATACTAACCTTATTTCCGGAAAATCCGACCATCTCGACTTGCTGTCGCTGTTGGGCGCCAATACGCAAACCGAAAACCCTTTGCCGCTGAGAAGCCGATGGATAGCCCGCACCTTGAGATGCATTTTCAATCGTCAATGAAGCAAGCCCGAAAATTCTATCAAACAGATCTTGTTTTACAAAAAGGGTCTGGATGACTCCATACGGAATATGCCGCTGTTGTTTTGATAGAATGCCTTGTTTTAAGGTTAAAAAATTCTCCTCAATAGAATAGTGGAAATTTGTCCTTCTCAAGATCGTAACAATAAAATGAAAAATCGCAAAACCGGCTATTATTACGATATAGAAAATTGTTACTGTGTACTTACCAGTTGCACTAGGACCAGAAGAAAAAAGAGAATAAGGCACGAAAAAAATTAGGAGCAACAAAGAACCGAGCATGGATTTAAACACCCACAACCCCTGAACGGGATAATTTTTCTCTGAAATGATTCCATTCATAAATCTTGGCTTACTGGATTATTTGCAGGTATATTTGTATTCCTGTTCCTACTAATTCTTTGTTGAACCGTTTTAAGAAGAGCATTACGTAACCCCTCAGCGGCTTCTTTTTCAACTCCATCAATGTGCGCCTCTATCCCGGATGAAATGGTGGCGCTGGATAAATGAACATCATAAAGCCCCAAAAACCTATCCAGTAAATCTTGATCAACATAAACATCTTGAATACGCTCATAAGGAATCGTAATTTCTCGCGGTGTTATTGGTCCCTTTTTAATCTGAATAAAATCATCCGTCAAATCGTAAAAATAAACCGCAAAATACCATCGCTGATAAAGATAAGTCAAAAAGATTATAAGAGCCAAAAACACAGAAATACAGAATGTCACCACACTCAACCATCCGAATTCGACTTGGTAAAACGAAAAAGCCAGTGCTCCCCAAATAACCAACAACAGACCGGTAATAACAATAGTGCTTGCTATCGTTTTCTTAATAATTTTTTTGTAGCTTAACGGGAATTGCTCCCTTGTCTTACTGTATGCTATTTGCATGTTTTTGCCCCCTTTCTCTTTTCGATGTCATTTATAATTTAACACCTCCCGACATTTCGCACAACATCATCTTTATTTTAACGGATCATTAACACTTACGCCAAGAGTGTTGGCGGATATTTTGGTTTTCAGTGGGAAATATACCTTTGATACATAGTCCCGCACCATGCGGTTAGTATTGAACCGTGACCCATTCAATGCCGCCGCGCATTTCATTATCCTCACAAAACCGGTCCGATCCTTGTAGTACAAGGGCAAAATTTCGACGGCAAGCTTATAGTACAAATCCAATACGTCCAGTCCCCAACCAGTTTGATCATCAAGTTCCGTTCTCATTATCTGCGAACCAATCGACCATCCGGTTACTCCCTCAACCCACCCTTCGGGCCACCAGCCATCAAGGACACTCAGGTGTGGTACAGCGTTTAAGGCCGCCTTCATCCCGCTGGTCCCCGAGGCTTCGTATGTCCGCCGTGGTGTGTTTAACCAAACATCAACGCCTGCTGTCAGTTTGGTAGCCAGACCCATCCCATAATCCTCCAAAAAGGCTATTTTGACATTCCCTTTGAATTGCTGGGTTTTTTGAAAAATTTGCCGGATTAATTCAATAGCCTGTCGATCATAGGGATGGGCCTCACCAGCAAAGATTATTTGCAAAGGACCAACCTCGGCGGCGATCTTTTCTAACTTCTTAAGGTCGGTAAGAATCAGGGTCGGACGTTTGTACACGGTTACTCGCCGAGCAAACCCCAGTGTGCAGACATCCAGCGCCAACTTAACTGACGAAGTTTGATTAACATGTTCAATCAATTCTTGCTTGGCACTACGGTGCGCCGCCCAAATTTCATCATCAGGAATACCGAGGACGGCGTGCAAAAAAGCGGGGTCACGCCGCCACAAGGGAATATACTTATCATATAAAGATTTAAAGTTGGGATGTGTCCACGCCAGATGATAAACTCCGTTAGTCACCGAAACCACATCGTATCCCGGAAACATTTTTTCGGCTGTTTTCTCATGAGACCGAGCAACACCGGTGACTATTCCGGAATAATAGAGAGCCAGTCGGGTCATACATAACTGATTATTTTGAAATGCCTCTTCCGGCAAGAAGTTAAATAGCTTGGTCGGGAGTGTTTTCCCCACATCGGAACTTGAAAACTGATCGTGACCCGACATCACCGGGGTATGGGTGGTAAAAACTACTTTGGAATGGACCAGATCTATCGCCGCCTCGTCTGCTAAATGTGATTCTCGGCCCTGCGAATACAGTGACAAACCAACGAAGGCGGCATGGCCTTCGTTAAGGTGGTAAATACGCACCTTTTCCTGGCCAAACCCCAGCTTGTCAAGCAGGATAAATCCTCCCAGCCCTAAGATCTGCTCCTGGCACAAGCGATAATAGGCATCACCTCCATACAAGTGGCTAGTTAAGGTACGATCATACTTATTGTTGCCAGGCAAATGAGTGTCGAGGAAATAGACTGGGACTTCTTTCTCAAACTGACCGACAACAATATACTGCCACACAGCACAGGCAACGGCACGACCTTTGAAAGGAACCTCAATGGTAAAAGGCAGTTTGGTCAAATATTCCTCTTTGTTCCACAGCTCCGGCCGGCTGACTTGCCGCCCCGTAGAATCAATTCCCTGTTCTACATAGCCCAGTTCATTCAAAAGCGTTATTCCCACCGCAGCAAACCCAAAATCGGCAAAGGTTTTTAGCGTATCCCCAGCCAGCACCCCCAACCCACCGCTGTAGGTGTGCATACCGGCCTCAAGCGCGACCTCCATTGAAAAGTAAGCTATGTCAAGCATGTAATCTTCGACCCACGGAAGGGGCAACATAAAACCCTCGTCTCACATGGCCCCGAACAATTCGCTCTGCTCGTATACGGGGGCAGAAGCAACTAGACTAAAACTTCCTTACAGTCAGTTTTTGCGAGTTTTATCTGGTCGGGGATGCCGGACTTGAACCGGCGACCTCGGCGTCCCAAACGCCGCGCGCTAGCCCCAGCCAAGGGCTGGTCAGCCTTTGGCTGAAACTGCGCCTGCTTTAATATCCTCAATTCTTTCAACAATTAATTTCTTAATTTCCCTACCAAATCCGGTTTTATAAAATCTCTCTCTAACAATAGCATCTTTTTTACAATGGTATTTTTCATAGTAAATCAAAATGACTGGTGCGTTTTCCTTAGTCCATTTATTAGTTCCAATTTCGTGATCCTTCAATCTTTGATCTGGTAGCTTTGAGGTGTAGCCGACATAAATTTTACCGTTTTTTTGACTTTTCAGGAAGTATACGAAGTACATTCTTATTCTGGATTATAGAAATGGTCGGGGATGTGGGACTTGAACCCACGACCTCGGCGTCCCAAACGCCGCGCGCTAGCCAACTGCGCCAATCCCCGAAATCTAACAAACTACAATCACGACCTCCCTAATGTCCACTGGGTCGCGCCAGTTTCTACTTTTCCCACTCTCTCAGCTTATAATATTCCTCCCGCATTTTTTCAAAATTCTCTTTTCCAATGGCAGTTTCTTTGCCTCCAATTTCCATGGGGTAATCTAAAATTCGGATTGGCACCGTATCATCTTGTCGGGTCAACTCCAGCTGTTTATTAATCTCATGTTCGGTCTGAATAATTTTTTCACCAATTATTTGAGGGCTATCCGATGATAATTTTACGTCGAATACCGATTCAATCGCCCTAACGCAGGAATCATCACCCAAAAAGTCGTCGGCGAACATACAAAGACCAGTACTGTCCCGAAAAGCAGATTGATTTTGTTTCTGAATAGTCAGAGCCGCTTTACCCGCTATAGTATCAGCAGTCATTTCGTCCCCAAGTTCAATCCACAGGGGCAATCCCTTGCAATGGTCACCACCAGTAGAACAGGTGGCATAGTGGAGAATTGAACCCCAGGCTCCACGGGGATCCCAGGCGGGCAGTTCCAAACCTTTAGCATGAACAAGTAATTTATCGGTCCCGGGAAACTTTAGAGAAGCCCGAACCGAACCCTCGGCTAATACTTCACCGACATCCGTACGCTTGGCAATCAGTTCAATCAACTCCAACTCTCTTGAACCAGTAACCGGCTCATCATCAATTAATCCTTTTTCAACAGCCTCTTTGTACCAAGCAATGGTTGCTCCTGTGCTAATAGTGTCTAGACCAAAATCATCGCAGAGATAAGAGGCTTCAATAATAGCGTCTAAATCAAAATTATCACAACTGCCGCCCAACGCCCAGATGGATTCATACTCCGGCCCACGTACTGTTTGATTACGATAGGTGGAATTAACAAATCTTTCACAAGCCAGCGGACAAGACCAGCAAGCCCCCTTTTTAACTTCTCTCTTTTGGAAAGCATCACTGCCAATAACCCCTAACTCCTCTTCAGAAAGATGATTGCGGCGATAGTTGCTGGCGGGATATGTATTCATCTCCGAAGAAATGTCAGTATAGGGCGGCGTGCTGTAATTAACTATGTTTCCTTTTTTCTCTTTCTCCAGTCGTAATTTAGTTAGCAACCTAACTAAATCGCTCAACTTTTGAGCATCATGAATTGAGGGAGCTACAGTTGATTTTTTGACGACAATGGCTTTTAGTTTTTTAAGTCCCCAATGCCAACCGGTACCAGTTCGCCCCGCGGCGCGAGTGTCAAATTTCACGCAGGCAAAACGGACTAAATTTTCACCACCAATGCCGATACATCCCACACTGTAGGTTTTATCAGTAGCCAGTTTTTCTTGAACTTCTTTAGTATTTCTACCCCAAATGCCAGAGGCGTTTCTAAATTCAACTTTTCCATCTTCTATAGTCAGATAAACAGGCTTTTCGGAGCTACCCGTGATTTCCAGCGCCATAATCCCCTGCGAGCGCAAATAAGCGCCGAAAAAGCCTCCAAAGTTAGAAGCTGTATAAAAACCGGTTAGCGGAGAGGAGGTAACAATCGCAGAACGACTAGAAGACGGCAGGCTTGTTCCCGTTACCGCTCCGGCAACAATAAACAATGGGTTTTGGGGGTCATCAGGCCGACAAACATTTTGAGAATACAAATAAGCTCCCAGCCCTCGCCCACCCAGCCACTCTTGCAAAAGCTTCTTGTCGATCGTTTGGGTTCCGGCAACTTGACGAGTTAGGTCAATTTTCAACAATTTCATAGTAAGAATTATACTATAGTTGTATAATCTTTGTAGTATATGAAGAAAAGCAAAACATCAATCTTTCCGCATTTTTTTTTCATCAAATTTTTCTTCTCATTAGTTGCTCTGGGAGTACTGGCTAAACTATTTTCCATCCAATTGCTACAGCATTCGCACTACAGCGCGCTGGCAGAGGGCCAGCACTGGCAAAGGGAAACACTCCCCGCCAAGCGCGGGCGTATCTATTCTAGCGACAGCTATCCTTTAGCTACCAGCCGCGAAGCTTATGATTTTTATCTGATTAATACGGAATTCGATCTGAAAATCGACGCTGAAGAAAAAACGGCTGGTAGCGCGTTCGACCAACTTGCCCTGCTTTTATCAGAACATAAAATATGGCCTTCTGATGAGGAAGAACTTGACACGCGCAAAGCACAATTCCGGGAGAGCCTAAATGACGAAACCGTTCGGTGGCTCCTGATACAAAAGCAACTGTCTCAGGAAACTAAACAGGTAATTTCTGAAAAATTTAACGGCGTTTACTTTCAACTTCATTACCGCCGCTTTTACCCGGAAAAAACCTTAGCCGCACATATCTTGGGCTTCGTAGGGACTAACGCCGCTGACGAGGATCAAGGCTACTTTGGACTGGAAGGCTATTACGATCGCGATTTAGCTGGCCAGCCCGGACGATTATCTTTAGAAAAAGATGCTTCCGGCAATCCTATTCCTGCGGGCGGTTACATCGCCAAACAGCCCCAAGATGGCTACGGTCTTACTCTCACCTTAAACCGGGAATTACAGTATTTGCTGGAAAAAAAACTGCAAGAGGGAGTTAAAAAATACGGAGCTAAAAGTGGTACCTTTATTCTTCTGGAATCCTCTTCCGGACAAGTATTGGCCATGGCTAGCAAGCCGACATTTGACCCCAACTACTGGGAAAAGGCAATCGCGCCACCAGAAAAAGATGCTGAGTTGATCTCCCACACCAATCTGGCAATATCCGAAAATTATGAACCTGGCTCTGTCCTCAAAACCGTGGTTATGAGCGCCGGACTGCAAGAAAATATTGTAGAGCCATCAACCACTTTTGAGTGCACAGGCCCATTGACGCTACAAGGATACCAAATCCGCACATGGAATAATCGTTATCATGGCCCAGAGACTATGGCCGAGGTGTTACAGCACTCCTGTAATATAGGCGCGAGTTGGCTCTCTCAACAACTGGGCGTGGAAAAATACTATAAGTATGTCCAGGAGTATCATTTAGGAGAAAAGACGGGAATTGACTTGGAGGGCGAAGATTCCGGAATAATTAAACCCAAAAATGAATGGGGCGAAATTGATTTAGCTACGGCGGCATTTGGACAAGGCATTGCGGTTACCCCGCTGCAATTAGCAACTGTATTCTCCACCATCGCCAACAATGGTGTGCGCATGCCGCCCTATATTGTTCAAAAAATACATCAGGACGAACGGGAAGTAACTGTGCATCCACCCAAGCCGGAACGAGTCCTATCGGAAAAGAATGCCGTTAAGCTTAAACGCATGCTGCAAGATGTTGTTGAAAAAGGGGAGTTTAAATGGTTTGTTGAACAATCCGGCCTGGATAAATTTGCCATTGCCGGCAAAACCGGCACGGCACAAATTCCTAAGGGAGGAACTTATGATCCACACAAAACCAATGTGACCTTTGTGGGCTTTTGCCCGGTGATTGAACCGGAGTTTGTTTTACTCGTTAAACTAGAAGAACCATCCACCTCCACCTATAGTGCCGATACTGCCGTGCCCCTCTGGCTGGAAATGGCCAAGGACCTAATTATCTACTTCGGTATCTCTCCTAAGTGAAAAACGGACTAACCCGGGACCACCCTTAAAATAGGGGTCGCCCCTAAAAACAGGGTGGCCCCGATCCCCCGATCCCGCATTTCTTATTTACTGTCAATTGATTGCGAATCTCGGGATCGGAGCCTTTTTTCTTAAACTCGAATCGCGGCAGGGCAGTTCACGGGATCTCATTCCCATGAGAAGGTTTCGAAAAAGTGAGCAAAATCGTCAGCAAAGTAATCATAAACGCCCTGCGAAGTACCACACATCAGAGTGTATGTTTTATCCAAATGAGAAACAAAAACCTGATCGGTTCTCAGCAATTCCCCCAGCGGCCCGCCAACAGTTATCTCCATTGAGAGCGCTTTTTCTACACCAATTTGAATAAACCCGTAATTCCCCGACTTAAAAAATTCTGCCCCTTCAGAAATTTGTTTGGAAATTAAACTTCCCGTTTCCTGCGCCGTGTCCTTGAATTTGATATTCCCATCTACCACCCGTACATCGCAGCCTACTCGGCTGTCTGAAGGCAGCTTGAGCCCGACTAGGTATGACTCCCCAAACCGTTCTTCTTCATCCAAATCGATCTGAAAACGGGAAGCATCGTAGGTAAAAGAAAATTTCGGCGATTCGTGGTGGTAGGTCTGATAATTGCGCTTGTCAATTGAGAAGTTAACTCGATAACCCTGTTGATAAAAATAGTACCCCGTTGCAACAGTAGCAGAAACGAGAAGCACAATCAAAATAACGGTAAATATAACAAGCCTTTTAGACATAGAAATAGGGTTCGACCCTAAAATAGGGTTTAACCCTGAAAAAGGGTTAAACCCTATTTATTATTCTTATTGAAGCGAAAAACTTTGAACTAATTCTTTTTCCTCATCAGTTAGCTGGTACGACTCGACAAATTTACGGTAGGTTTGAACAGGGTTAAACCCTGTCTCAGATGCCATTTCAAGTTCTATCCCTGTTGGACCGAAGCAATCTAGAATTTCCTTGGGTTTGACCCACGCAACATTTTTTCGACCTAGATACACAGGATAACTGGAAAATGGATAATTTTCCAGTTTGTCAACTAGTTCGGCTGGATTAAGGTGGATATATCTTGATACATGAAGCAGTTGCTCTTCGGACGTAATTGGCACACCCTTATAAGTGCTCTCAAACAGTGCGCCCGATGTATCACTTTCCTTATTATAGTAAGTTGCGTAGTTTGACACTACCCGTCTCATCAGCATCGTCGTACCTTTTCCAGAAATATCCTTGACTAGCAGGTGAAAATGGTTCGGCATCAGGCAAAATGCCAGCAACTCCGCGTCTTCGTAAACATAATTAGATCGAACATACTTAGGTTCTCCAGTAACCGGATCAAATTTCTTTTCACGATAATCGGGATCTAAGTACTTTTTAAGAAGATAAAGAAAAGTATATTTATCGCGCTTATCTTCAAAAATCTTCAGTCCGCGGACGCCACGGTTGTAAACATGATACCAACTATCAGGGCAGAACTCCTTAATTACATTTCGCCTCGGCATAAACTCAGTATATCACACGCAATAGGGTTCAACCCTAAAACAGGGTTTAACCCTGAAATAGGGTTAAACCCTATTTCGCCCTAAAAGTTTTGAGGAGGTGGGAAAAGTCCTTGTTATCTTTATCAAAATCGGACGGCTCGGCAGTAAAGATTAGGGTGTACAGGGTGCCGTTTTTAAAGAAGATGACCTGCCGCTGTTGGCCGTACCATTTGGCTATCCCCCCCGCGCCAGTTGCTTCTTTGAGTGAATACTTAAAAGTATAATCAATTGCTTTTTCTCCCGAAACAATTATGTTCTGATAAGCGATTTTCTCAAAATCACTCATGTACTCCTGCAGTTGTTTCTCCAAAATAACCAGCGATTCTTCAATGTTTAGCTTATTCCCCTCCATTTGATCTCGTTTGACACCCAAATTAGTGCTTAAACGGTTGCTTTTTACGATGAGTAAATCAGCAACGGCCATATGTTTAGCAAGATCCGGTGGGCCTTCCCAGATTTGCCAGTCTTCCGGGTACTTAAAATAGATATCATTTTGGTCGTAGGTTTGTAGGCTAATCTGGGGGAGTATATACAGATAAACCACAGCACCGCCCACACATAAGGCAATGGTCAAGAGAATTGTCCAGAGATTTTTCTTATTGTTCATTATTAATATTTACGGGTAAAACATAATTGTCTTCCCTATTTGTAATAACTGACTTTAGTCACGTTATACTCGCGTAACAAATTACGCTACTACAACGAACGCTAATACTTTTGTAGGAATTATCCCTCTCATATCTGTCCATTCTACCAAAAAAAGAGATTGCTTCTCTCAAAAAGAGAAAGGGCTCATAAAGAGCCCTCTCTCTAAACTCACGATATCTACATCACACGAACAAAAACTAGAACAAACTAGTTATTCGATCGTGCCAGCTCAATCCACTGAGTAGCTGTAGACTCGTAAACAAACATCATTGTATCGTACTGAGCACTAGCAAATGCGCCAGCCGAAGTAATGTTGTTCTGTTCCAGAATGTCGATAGTATCAACACCATCGGCATTGATAATAATCAACAGCTGACCGTCAGCACCCGCCGTGATATCGGTAACATCAAACGGTCCGGTATCGGAAGTTACTTCCATTACCGTACTTGTCGGAGTTAGAGCGGCATCACCAGCAAGGTTCTGCGAACCCGGTGTAAAGACTGCCTCTGCGCCCAAGACTACATCACCTGTTCCGTTAGGAGCAATGGTGATATCGCCATTTGCGGCATCGGTAATGGTAATTGTGCCCGAGTTGGTTCCGGAGTTGGTCTCCAAAACTAAATCGTAGGCACCATTGGACGAAAGGGTCGCATTAGCACTTGCCCCAAAAAGGATTAAGTCCGAACCCCCTCCAATAATGACATTACCGGTGGAAGCTCCACCAATGGTAACGGTACCCGTACCAGCGGCATCAATGGCCAAAGCCACATCACCCGCCGAATCGGCATCAATGTCCTGAATATAGGCTGTGTTAGCCACCAGGTCAAGGTTGCCGTTTAAGGTTGAAACTCCAGCCACAGTAAGAGTGCTGGCCATGTCAACCGCACCGTCAAAGCCAACCGCTCCGATGATTTGCAGATCGTTATTCCCATCCTCATCATAGTTTAGACTAACATCATTGTCAGTCCCAAACGTAAGAACGAGATCATCGTTAATCTGCATGTTGCCTCCGGATACCAGAAGCTCCCCACCTGAGTGGGTTGTCCCAGCCGCAGAGGTCAAGGCCGCGGTAGTTACATCTAAACCAGCTGCGGCATCTACATTACCCGCAAAGGTAACTTGTCCGCCTGTGGTCTGGGTGATTGCCTGGTTGGCTACTGTCAACGCCCCGCCGGATACATCTAATCCAGCCGTTGCGTCTACATTGCCGGCTAAGGTCGAAACCCCAGTCACTCCAAGAGTACTGGCCATGTCAACCGCGCCGTCAAATCCAACCGCACCGGTGATTTGCAGATCATCGTTCCCGTCCTCATCATAGGTTAGACTAACATCATCGTTAGTCCCAAATGTAAGGATGAGATCGTCGTTAATCTGCATATTACCTCCGGATACCAGCACTTCACCACCAGAGTTGGTAATGCCTGCCGCCGCCGTTAAGGCCGCGGTAGTTACATCTAATCCAGCCGTTGCGTCAACATTGCCGGCTAAGGTCGAAACCCCAGCCACTCCAAGAGTGCTGGCCATGTCAACCGCGCCGTCAAATCCAACCACGCCGGTAATCTGCAGATCAGAATTCCCGTTCGCGTCGTATTGGATGGTGATGTCATCACCTGTTCCAAAACTTAGAACGAGATCGTCGTTAAC
>JAHISN010000060.1 GCA_018818265.1 Patescibacteria group bacterium
GTAGTTTTATACAACTTGGCTTATATTCCAGACCAGGCGTGATTCAGGGCAATTCTACCATAAGCTTAATTTGTTGGTTTAGTATGGTAAGCTAGGTTGTTTCACGCAATAGCTCTTTCGGAGTAACAATCTGTGTTGGTTTGGCAAAATCTTGCGCGGGTTTCGTTTTGAAATGTTTGATATCAAGAGTAAGCAAGTAGTTGGAGCTTGCTTGTTTCGCTTCTGCTAAGATAACAGCGTCTTTTTCTACAATCGCTTTTCTGGCAGATTCAATTATTTTTGTGTCTAATTTTTGCTCAAAAATAGTGATTTGTTCGACTAAGTTAAAGAATCGGTCTAGATGAAAAAAGAGGAGTTTGTTTCTCACATTCCGTTCGGTTTCAGTTAATACGAATAGAGAGGTTATGAGTTCAAAAGCCTTGTGATTAAGGCTGAAGATTTTAGCTGAGCCTCCGGTGGGGGAGTTGACGGCGGTGAAAAAAACGCTGGAGTCCACAAATACGGTGGGGAGTTTGTTTAGATTTTGTCTTCTTTTTCCCATTGCGAGATTTCTTTGTTGCTGAATATGCGGGTATTGGGTACGAGTGCTGGGTCGATATAAGTTTTTTGGTAAACCTTTTGTAGGCTTTCCAGGGTTTTTTTCCAAAAGTTAAAATCAACCAAAACCGCTTCCGGCTTGCCGCGGTTGGTGAGAAGAAAGTATTTATCGTCTTGCGCCGCGGCGGCGAGCTGTCCCAGCTTGCTGCGGGCTTTGGTGACGGGAATGGCGTTTTGTAGAGTTGGCCAGTTGGTCATGGGGATATTTTACAAAGATTACACCTAAATGTCAAGTCCCCGATACGCTTGAGTGTACATTAGCTTATATCTGGGGGGCGCCCCGATATATCGAGGCACCCCCTATTTTAATGCACATTGGTATTTTTCAAAGTGATACAATAAAATAATGAAGCTAAGAAATGTTATCTTCTACGTTCGCGATATTGAAGCGGCTAGGGATTTTTATCGTCAATTAGGGTTTAAAGAAGTGCAAAATTTTGGGAAATTTATTTCTTATGATGTGGGCCGTGAAGATATGTGGTTTTCTATTATGGAATCAGATGATCCCTGCATGGTTCCCGGGAAACAGGTTTGTGTTTTTTGGGCAAAGAACATTCAATACCTATATAAGAAAGTTTTAGAACTTGATATCGCAGTAGACACCAAACTCTATAAAGCTGATTTTGGTGAAACCTTTGCAATTCGTGATCCGGACGGCAATAAAATTGAATTTGTGCAAAGTTAATTCTTTTATGGCGAATAACGAGCGAGCTTTTCAGCTAAATGTAGAGCAGCGCGACGCTTTACGTCTTGAGGCGCAAAGTTTGTCCCCCGAGGATTGGGAGAAATTTAAACAACTCGCGGCAGAGTGTAGTGCGGCTATGCTTTCTGTTTATGGCGAATATATTGAAGACACGCTAACATCAGAAGAAATGGCCGAAAAATTTGTTGTAATGACTCCCGAAACATATAGTAATTTTTGGAAAAACTGGGATGACAGCAAGATACAAATAATTAGCTCATCCAACGAGGGCTATTTTAGGTATAGTAAGAACCTTGGTGACTTTGTGGGTGGGTATGTTCCAGATGTATGGTCTCATGTTGACAAAGGGTGTAGAGAGAGATTAATTGCTGAAAGAGGTGATGAAGTTAGTGCTAGAGATTATGTCCAGAACACTACTCTTCGTTATTGCCTTGTGCATGAAATGATCCATGTGTATCAGGATCAGGACATTCCTCTCTGGCTTATGGAATGCGCCGCACATTATGGGGCCAGGAAAGTGATGAAGGTACAAGATTGGGACCTCTTCGATTATGATAAGCACCGAAAGATGGCGAATTTCTACCTCCATTTGGTTAATAAATACGGAAATGATGTTCATAGACTATGCTTTGGTCAGGAAGTTGGGGAAACAAAGAAACAGCAGATTTTAGCGGAGTTTACGGATAGTTTTAGGGAAAAAATAATGCCCGGGTATGGAACAAGAACTAGAAACGATAAGTGAAGTATCAACTAGAAGAAGTCGCCCTGGCTGTTGAGAGCCAGGGCGTTTTGTTGTGCTACGAGCTATTGTTGGCGCAGCATGATTGCTTCGACGATTTTGTGGATCACTTCCGGGGTCAATCCATCTCCGGCCCACACGGGGAAACGCTCTTTTAGAGAGCCGAGGGCAGGGTTTCTTAGCCAATTCTCCGGATCATCCGAAACCAGATCAACGGGGATCAACATACTCGCCCACATTAACTGATGGGCATAGTTCCTTGCCCATTCTTGAGTTAGAAAGTCCGGGTCGACCAGGGCCACGGCTGGGTAGTGTAGTGGATAATCTGGTGGATATTCCAGAATCCGCCGCACGGTAAAACTATGATCCAAAAGAGCAAGAGATAACTCCTCCAATAATTTCCATACTGGGTTGCCATCCCGACTTGTCGGACAAGCGACTATTATTACTATGTCCATCTTTATCTCCTCTTGTTCTTAAAAGATATTTTTTTGCCTAATTTCCAGCGAATGATGCCACAAATGTCCCATAATGTCAAGCCTTGGGCGGGGGGAGGGGGGGGTAGGGCATCTAGAGAGATGGAACAGTAAACACTATTTAGAATTGAATAAATTTCATAGGGGCGGCCCCGGTAGTCGGGGCCGCCCCTTGTCCCACGTGGCAATTGTTTCCCGCGAGCTTGGTGTTCCTGCAGTTGTCGGTACACGTGAAGCTACGCGGATGCTCAAAGACGGGGACGTTGTGCTGGTTGATGGGA
>JAHISN010000061.1 GCA_018818265.1 Patescibacteria group bacterium
AACGTGTCTGGGATCGTTAGAAGTTTTCATGGTTAATCAGTTACCAGCTTTACGGTTTCACGTGGAAAAACCAGGCACACCATTCTTTTGGAATGGTGCCACCACCCTTTCCGCTCGATGCCAACGCTATGCACTACGCAATGCTGCATAGCGTTGGCATTGCGTAGTGCATGGCTGTCGTAGGGTGGTGATGAATGGTGTTCTTCAAACAACGCTGTGAATGTTCTGGTTTTTCCTTAGGAAGAAGCCCCGCGCTCTCCACGCGATGCCGCATGGCTGTCGCAGCGCGGGGTTCTTCACTGTGATGTACTCTGATAAATCAAAGAGTTATGGTCAACTATTCTCTTAACAATCTGGCTATGTAACTATTACCCCCATTATTGCTTTTTTTTCTCTTTCTTCTCTTTAATTTCCACTACTTTCTCCCCATTGTAGAAGCCACAATGCTTACATACCCGATGAGGCAATTTTAATTTGCCACATTCCGGACATCGCTGGTGCTGAGCCAGCTTATGTTTTTTTAGCCACACTGTGCGGCGTCGTCGGGTTCTGGTTCTGGATGGTTTTTTCTTTGGAACGGCGGACATAAGTTAAAAGTCAAAAGTTAAAAGTTAAAAGTATAAATGCAAAGGGTGAGATTTTGTAGACGCACAAGTTGGCCACAAAGAAATCTCCCATTATAATTCTTAATTGTAATTTTTGATTTTGCTTTTCGAATTTTGAATTCTATAAAAAATACCCAGACATTTTATGTTAATTGTGGCTCTTTGTCAAAAACGTTACTCCTGAGTTTCCGTAAATTCTAGTCTCACGGGTGTCTAAATCGGCAATATTAACGAACTGCTTGTCTTTAGGGTGCAGATAAACAACCACACTTTCATCTTTTAGTTTGTGTGTTAAAGCAGTCAGTGTGTGATCGATATCTAATTCGTAGGGAGGATCGGCTAAGGCAACCTCGTACTGACGGGGCGGAGAACTGATCATAAAAACATCCGCGCTCTCGCAGTAGATTTTGGCTTTTCCTTTCAGGCGAGAGTGTTTAAGATTATGCTGAATGGCTCTGCAAGCTTCCCCACTAATATCCACAAAATCTGTCCATACAGCTCCGCGCGACAACGCCTCAATGCCCAGAGAACCGGTTCCGGCATATAAATCCAGTACTCGCATTCCTTTCATGTCTCCCAGAATATTGAAGATTGCTTGCCGTACCATACTTTTAGTTGGCCGTAAATCAGGCACGATTGGCATTTTTAATTGATAACCTTTGGCAATTCCAGAAGATATTTGCATAAATTTAGCTTCATTAGCTTCCTAGCTTCGTTAGCTTGTTAGTCAGCTGAGGATGGGGCGTAAAGGAATTTCCTGATTGTAATTGTAGCCTACCTGTAGTCAGCTGAAAGCTTGTAAACTATTCTACCACAGGTGGATATGCAGGGCATGGTCAAACCCGTAAGTTAGTTGACAAGCGCAATGTCCCGTAGTATACTTTGCGGGTAATTGAATACATTTCAACTTTCTCGCACTTAAAAATTGGAGGGATAAAATGCTCTGGAAATACTTGGAAAAGCGCGGGTGGTCGCACAATCAGTGTTATCTAGCGAACCATTGCCTACTGTTCTTGCTGGCGTTGCCATCGCTAGCCCTGTTGAGTGACATTAGTTTCCGTGGCAAATTCCGATACTTCCTTGTTGTTCTGTTAGGTTTCGTAGTCCGTGCGGTAATTTCGGAATTTCAGATCTACTTGTCAGCCTTGTGGAACAGGGAGATATATTATGCAAATGATTATCGTTCATTGGTGGTAAGTATGATTCGGATGCCAAAGTTTGGTTTGCTTCTGCTTGTGTTGGAAGTAATGCTCGAGGAGCTGGCATTTCGAGGTACAGTATTTTACTTGTTAAGTTGTAATTTCAAGATCGCACAAGTAATACTGTATCAAGCGATATTTTTTGCTCTTTGGCATCTGCTTGTTTCTAAGCCCACTGCAAGCCTGAATAGCACGATCGGGAATTTCCTGGGTGGAGTCGTTTATGGGACTCAGTTACTAATTACTGGAAATATATTGGTCCCAATATTGACTCACTTTTTGTTTAACCTTATCCTTGATGAGGCCAATGAGGTACGTTTCCGCGCGTTCATTGTTTTGAGGCTTGATAATTCAAGGGCAATTCTGGCTGTTGACAAAACAAACAATAGACAATATATCAGAGCGGTGGACAGAGACGGCAGTATATCACTAACTCCTAAGCGAAAAGAAGCACGTGTTTTTCCTCAAGTGGCTGCGAGAAACCTTGCAGTTGAATTGCAACGACGAATTTACGGTACGCAAGGATACAAGGTGCCAATTCGGGTCCAATAACCACTACTGCCGGCAGGGAGGATTCCTCCCCGCCGGCACCATTATCTAACTCCTACGATTTCCTCGCGTTTCACAGTTTTCTTAAACGTTCTTAAACGATGGACGTTTAATAACGGCTGTGTAACAGGATAATTTCTAAATGTTTCATCGACTACCGGAAACAGTTTTAATAAGGCTCGAAGGTGTGCGGAATGTTAATGAAGTGAATGTGACAGAGTGAGAGTTTTTGCTCCCCCACTCTGCCCTTTTGTAACTTTTGCCACGAGGTGGTGACTTTTATAAGCCCCACGGTTTAACAAGGATTGCCGAGGCGCGTACGTCCACGCCTCTAACAGGAACCTTGAAAGGAAAAGGCCAACACACTGGCCACTTTGATGAACGCTTAGCATGCCAGATGGCGGCTCGAGTGATTTTTTTGCGAAGATGCCAAGGAAGGTCTACCAGGCTTACGTCTACGTTAAAATAAACCCAGAAACCATCCTCTTCTAAAGCGACACGAGCCAGGGCGACCTTGTAGCGCTTAAACACATTTACGATCCAGGTAGTTTGCATTAGCCCCTCCTATTTTTAGGGTTTTTAGCGCAAGAGAACATTTTCGTTTGTACCCGTGCGTTCATTGCTATGCGATTGTCCCATACCTTCTTACTGCTCTTCCTGACTCCTCAATCAACTCCAAATCGTCCAGGCTTGCTAATTTAAGATCCCAGAAGCCGTGCTGTTTAGTGCCTAAGAGTTCGCCAGGTCCGCGCATTTTAAGATCAACTTGAGCCAGTTTGAGTCCGTCATGCAGCTTTTCCATAGCTTTTAACCGCTGGTTTTGTTGGCTGCTCCCAGGAGAAACAAAAAGCAGGCAGTAAGCTTTCTCGCCGCGCCGACCAATGCGGCCTCTCAATTGGTGTAAAGAAGCCAATCCAAACCGTTCTGCTCCTTCAATAATCATAATATTAGCCTGGGGAATATCTAGTCCGACCTCAACTACTGGTGTGGCCACAAGCACATTAATCTTGTTCCTTCGGAATTCATCTAGGACTTTAGTTTTCTCATTACTTTTTAGTCGTCCGTGGACCAGGCCTAGTTTTAAATTGGGAAAAGCCTGTTTCTTTAGTTTTTCAAATTCCACAGTTGCCGCCTTTACCGACTGTAGAGTTTCATGTTCAGATTGTTTAATAAACGGACAGATGATAAAAATTTGGTGTTCTAACGCTTCAACTTGCTTTTGGCACCATTCCAACGCTCCTTGCCGCTTATTCTCCGGTACAACCCAGGTGGTTACCGGTTTACGGCCTGGCGGCATTTCGTCCAAAATTGACAAGTCCTGGTCTCCGTATAAAGTGAGAGCAACAGACCGGGGTATGGGTGTGGCGGTGAGGCTCAGGACATGGGGGGTGGTTTTTTCGTTAGTTGAATTTGCCTGAGTTTGTAGGACTAACCGTGCCCGTTGATGGACACCAAACCGATGCTGCTCATCAATAACGGTTAGGCCAATTCTATTATAGCCTCCGGCGTGGTGGAAGAGAGCGTGGGTTCCTACAACGATAACCGCTTTCTGCAATTTCTTATCTTCGGGTTTAGAGCTTCCCGTGAGTAGCGCCACTTTTAGTTTAAAGGGCGCAAGCATTTCTTTTAAAGTTTGGTAGTGCTGTTCCGCCAAGATCTCCGTGGGAGCCATGAATAAGGTCCGGTAGCCAGAGAGATGGGTAGCGTAGGCGGTGGCTGCCGCAACAACAGTTTTTCCGGAGCCAACATCACCTTGTAGAAGTCGATTCATAGGCTTATCTTTCTGTAAATCATCAACTATCTCCGAAATCACCCTTGTTTGTGCCCCCGTTAACTCAAATGGCAGGCTGTTAATAAACTCACGCAGTTTTTCTTCATGGATAGTCAGATTGAATTTATAGACGGATGTTTTTTTCTGCCACTTCCGGCGTCTTTCTTGAGTTTTCAACTGCAATTGAAACATCTCGTCAAAGGCCAGTCTGTGCCGTGCCCGTTCAATTTGGTCTACGTTTTCCGGGAAATGAATCCATTGCAGGGCTTGATTCAAGGGAATGAGATTATACGTTTGTCTAAATTCATTCAAGTAGTCAGTTTCTTCTTGTGGGGACAAGTCGCGACTTGTCCCTACCGGCGATTTCCCAATAGCTTCTAATACTGCCGTAATACGAGATCTCACCCACTTGGAACTAATTCCATCCGTTTCCGGATAAATTGGAACCAAGCGTGCCGTATGAATTGGATGGTTGCTCACTTCCTCATACTCGGGATTCATAAGGGTTGATTCATAATTGAATTCGCCGACTTTGCCGGCAAAGAAATATTCTTTTCCTTCTTTCAGATAGCTATTAATCCATGGCTGATTCCACCACACTGCCCGAATTATCTCGTTATTGCTTTCTATGGTCGCTAAAACATACCTTTTGCGATTTCGGTTTGTTGTATTTTGTGTGATTTCAAGAGGCTTCCCTTTAACGGTTGTTATGTCGCCAATAATAATTTCGCTTGGCAATTTGATTTGAGAATAATCCTCGTAGCGATGAGGGTAGTGATGGAGCAGATCCTTGACCGTTTTTATGCCCAGGCGTTCCAACTTACTCGCCTGCTCAGTGCCAATAAATGAAATTTGAGTCGCTGGTCC
>JAHISN010000062.1 GCA_018818265.1 Patescibacteria group bacterium
CGAATCGGTATTAAAGGTGGGTGTCGCTGGGCGCAAGCTTATCCGCGCCTTTGCCTATGTGATTGAGGCTGATGTTAAGGGAGAAAAAGGATTCTTTGAAGCGTTAGAAAAGCAGGGGTTTGAGGTGCGTGCCAAAGAAATTCAGGTTTTTGCCGGAGGGGCCAAAAAGGGCGATTGGGATGTAGGGCTGTGTATGGATGTAGTTCGCTTAACGCCTCTCCTGGATACGGTTGTTTTAGTTTCTGGCGATGGCGACTATGTTGATCTTTTGAACTATCTCCGGGGCCACGGCAGGCGCACCGAAGTTATTGCCTTCGGCCGCACAACTTCTCACCGTCTTATCGACGAAGCCGATGAATTTATTGATATGGAAAAAAAGACGAAGCACTTCCTATTTTCTCACTAATTTCTTCCTAAGCTAACAGACATCAAGGCTTCTTATGTTTCAATCCCTAAAGGAAACAGATTCCCAAACTTATAATTTTATCCAACAGGAACAGCGGCGGCAGAGGGAAGAACTGCAAATGATTCCCTCGGAAAACTACGCCAGCCGGGCTGTATTGGCTCCTCTGTCTACAGTACTATGCAATAAATACTCCGAAGGTTACCCAGGCAGGCGATATTATCGTGGCAACAAGATAATTGATGGATTGGAAGAACTGACTATAGATCGAGTAAAGAAACTATTTAGCTCCGAGTATGCTAATGTTCAGCCCCTTAGTGGTACGCAAGCTAACATTGCTGTTTATCTAGCTTTTCTAAAGCCTGGTGACAAAATTCTATCTATGGAGTTGTCTGCCGGGGGGCATTTTTCCCACGGTTACGCTATAAATTTTACAGGGCAGTTTTATCAGCTGGCTTCCTATGGCGTAAATCGGGGAACAGAGCAGTTGGATTATGATGAAATTCAAAAGATTGCTGAAAGGGAACAACCGAAACTTATTATTGCTGGCGCTTCGGCATATCCCAGGATAATTGATTTCTCCCGATTTGCCCAAATTGCTCGTAGTGTAAAAGCCTTCCTTATGGCTGATATTGCGCACATTGCTGGGTTGGTAGCTGCCGGAGAGCATCCCTCTCCTGTGCCGATGGCTGATGTAGTCACTTTAACAACACATAAGACTCTCCGCGGTCCTCGCGGAGGGGTAATTTTAGCTTCTCGGAAATATGCCCGCCAGCTTGATAAAGCGGTGTTTCCCGGTGGAGTGCAAGGCGGCCCGCACAACCATGTTCACGCCGCCAAGGCTGTCTGCTTTAAGGAGGCAGCTTTTTCGCAGTTTAAAGACTATGCTCGCCAGATAATTAAAAACTCACAGCAATTAGCCGCGGACTTGTTAGAGAAAAATTATCGTCTGGTTTCGGGGGGTACGGACAATCATCTTTTACTAATTGACTTGAGGAATAAAGGAATTGATGGTTGCGAAGCGTCGCTGGCTCTGGAAAAAGCCGGTATTATCGTTAACAAAAACATGATTCCTTTTGATCCGGGCACACCGAAGCGGCCATCAGGCATTCGACTGGGTACACCGGCCCTTACTACTCGGGGTATGAAGGAGAAAGACATGGAGCAAATTGTCGGTTGGTTCAACGAAGTACTAGAAAATATTCAAAACGAAAAACGGTTAACCCAAATTAAAAATGAAATCAAAAAGTATGCCGAAAAGTTTCCCTTACCTGGTGTATAGACATAACATTTCTAGATCGCACTAAGCGCTTTTGTATATGTAGCGGCGGCCCTTTAGGGTTGCGCTAAGCTTTTGTATATGTAGCGGCGGCCCTTTAGGGTTGCGCTAAGCTTTTGTATATGTAGCGGCGGCCCTTTAGGGTCGCGCTCAAAACGCTAGGTGAAGCCCTGCCTGCCGGCAGGCAGGCTAGCCGCCACAAGCAGTCTGTAAATGACTAAAATTCTCAACGGTACAGCAATCGCCGATTTTATCAAGCGGGAAATAAAGGAAGATATTTCGCGGTTAGCGCGCGCGCCGGGACTGGCGGTAATCCTAGCAGGTGATGATCCCGCCTCTCGTATTTATGTTAACCACAAGCGTAAGGCCTGTGCCGAAGTAGGGATTGATCTTTTTGAAGTACATTTGCCGGCTAATGTTTCCGCCGCTGATTTGGAAAAAGAGATTGTCTCTCTTAATCAAAATCCTAGAATAAACGGCGTTATTCTCCAGCTCCCCCTCCCGCCGCATCTTAATTCTGCCAGATTTACTCCTTTAATTAACCCCCAAAAAGATGTGGATGGTTTGCATCCGCTTAATCAAGGGCTTCTGTTCTCCGCGCGTAGAAAAAATGAGTTGGGAAGCGTATTTTTACCCTGTACGGCTCAGGCTGTCTTGCGATTGATTGAGGAAACAGGAATCAATTTGGAAGGCAGGAAGGCCGTTATTGTAGGCCGCAGTAATTTGGTAGGAAAACCGATAGCTTGCTTACTGCTTTTAGAAAATATGACCGTTACTATTTGTCATTTCAAAACGACTGACTTAGCTAAAGAAACTTCTTTTGCTGACGTTCTTGTGGTAGCCGCTGGAACTCCCAAATTAATTTCAAAAGAACATGTTAAGAAAGGCGCCGTAGTTATTGATGTGGGTATTAATCGTTTAGGGGATAAATTAGTCGGTGATGTGGATTTTGAGGCAGTTAAAGAAAAAGTC
>JAHISN010000063.1 GCA_018818265.1 Patescibacteria group bacterium
CTTTATAAATCTTCCTTTACCAGCCCCATGGAAATTTACTTTAGTTACAGTAACGAGTTGGATGCGGCCCGCGTGATGATCTTGCATCAGGCAGTTATCAGGAACCTGCGCCAAAAAGTACTTTTATTAGGCGAGCAGATTGAAAGTCTTAACAAAGAACGCGACGGTTTGGAAAAAGTGCTGCAAGACCTGCAAAACGAACGCGCCAACCTACAGAGTCAAAAACAGCAAACCCAGGAAAATATCGGCACAGCCGAAAAAAGGATTTTATCTGCCCGCGCCGAGCAGGAACAGTTAATGCAGCAGTTAGCCGGTCTGGACAACCGTTTGCAGGAGCTCACGCGTAAAGCGCAAGAAATTTTGGCCCGCAAAGCCGCCGCCGCCCTGGCGGCCACTACTGTGGGCGATATTGAAATCTCCCGCGCCGCCATCAGTTCCTCACCGCCACAGGATAGCAATGTTTACTTTTCTTTCTGGACTTTTGGCTATCCTCACCGAGTGGGAATGAACCAGTATGGCGCTTATGGCCGCGCCAAAGCAGATCAGGGCTATAGGGAAATTCTCAAGGCTTACTATCAAGGCGTTGCTCTTAAAGAAAGTGAAATGCCGGAAATGATTAAAATTATTGAAGGTGATGAAATACGGGAAATTCCTTTTGAAGATGATTATTTGCTGGGTATTGGCGAAATGCCCTCCTGCTGGGGCACACCGGAAAGCGGTGGGCTTGAAGCGCTTAAAGCCCAAGCGGTAGCCGCCCGCACCTATGCGATTAAATATACTGATAACGGACGCTCCCCTATTTGTATCACTCAGAAATGCCAGGTTTATGTCGGGCAAGGCAAAGTTGCAGGAATGTGTGGCCAATACTGGCAAAAAGCCGTAGAGGAAACCCGCGGAGTAATTATCACCTACGGCGGCGAGCCCATCTCCGCGTGGTACGCTTCTACTGCTGGAGGCTTTACTTTAAGCTCCCGTGAAGTTTGGGGAGGAACTACTCCCTACACACACAGTTTTAAAGATGCTGATGCCGAGGATAACTTTTACGACGGGCCTTCCTGGGGAAATTCACCTTGGTTTCACAAGTGCTGGGGAGACCAGCCCTGGTTATCACGGGAACAAGTTGAGGACTTGCTGAATGCATCGTTACTGCCAGCTAGTTACAACGCACACCTGCCATCACCCGCAAATGATGGTTTTACCACAGAGGAAATATTGGAAACCCTCCAAAAAGAAGGCATAAATCCAATTATCAATCTGAAGGCTATTGAAATTATTGGGGAAGAAACAGCCAACTCTTTACTCTTGCGCGTTTTCCATGGCGATACCTATACCGACCTGGATGCCCAAAGGTTTCGCTTTGTTTTTAACCTCCGTTCTCCCGGCACTAATGCCATTTGGACTTCACGATTTAATGTAATCAATTCATGAGGCGGAAACGGACACGGGTGCTATAATAATCGCATGAAACCGAAGCCTCCTGCTGTACCTAGCCCAGAACAAAAACCCTCCTCCTATACTACACACTACACTCTACCCGGATTGTATGCGTGCCTGGAACAACACGGGCCAAAGGAAGCAAAAGCGTCTTTTCAGGAACTAATCACCTCTCTTGAGCAAGATACTCCAAGCATGGAAATGATACGGGTACTTATTGAGGACCCAAACATCGAAGTTTACTTAACAGGCGGAATTTTAAGGGATGCCGCCGCAGGGAAAGCGGCTAAAGATTACGACTGGGTCATCCGCGTTAAGAAAGACGTAAAACCCCCCCGCGAGTATTTTGAGCACATCTTTACTCAAGAAAAATTAGAAGGTGTTAGAAAAGTAAAGCGCGTAAAAGACGCTCGTGGAAACATTACCGAAAAAGTCAAAATCAACAACAAGTATGGCACGCTCGTCTTAGCTGGCGAGCGGTTTGGTGTTTATAAATTCCGCGGCAAAGACGGCATTGAGCACGACATAGCTTTCCCCCGCACCGAAGAAGCTACCGCGTCCGGAGTTGGCGGCCGCAATGATTTTGAAGCTCAAATTGCCCCGCACATGGCAGTTGTCGGCCCCGAAGGAGAACTATCCCGGCGTGACTTTGATTTCAACGCCATGGCCCTTAAGATTGAACTCGCCGATGACGGAAGCTATGCATATGAATTTTATGACGAATTTGGCGGACTCAAAAGCCTTTTGGAAGATAAGGAATTGAAATGTGTCGGCGAGCCGAAAGATCGTTTTCGCGAGGATATGTCCCGAATGTTAAGAGCTTGCCGCCAAGCAGCCAAGCTAGACATCCCGCTTTCCCAAGATGTTTTTGATGCCATCCAGAAATATGCCGAACACATCAATGACAATCGCGCCGACGGACGACGGGTTGTTTCCCACGAAATTGTTTCCGCTGAATTTTTGAAAGGTCTTTACCTCAACCCGGAACAATTTCTACATAATCTCTACGAAACCGGGCTTCTACAGCAATTAGTTCCTTGGTTCGACCACGAGACAGAACCCATCGTCCGCCGCGGTCAATCCGACCTCAAAGCTATTCGCAGTAGACTAAAGGGACAGGAAATAAATACGCCAAGGACTCAGGAAATCCGCCACGAAGCCTTTGAGCAAGCCATGGAAATTATCGGCTTTGGCCGTAAACACTTTGGAAAAGAAAACTGGCGCGCCGAAGATTCCCTGCTTGTTCTATATTTACACTTAGCTCGGTGCAAAGCTTTAGAGGAAACATTACCTGACGGCCGAAAGATCTATCCTGATGCCCACTTGCTGGCTCAATTAATGCTCAATACAGATCGCTATCATCTACTTTCCATCTCTCAGTTCGCCGGCCCGGAACAAAGAAGAAAATATGGAGTGGACTATCAACCCATTAGGGATCGGCTTGACAACTGGCCGTCAGCTCTCAACCTGCTTGCGTCAGAAGAACCAGGCCCAGCCGAGAAGGCCTCTATGCTAAAAATCTTTCCCAATCTGGCCGAAGATCCCCTTTGGAAAGTTCTGTATGCCACAATAGCCGTTTCACCCGACACGACAACAGCCCGAGAGCGACTGTCTGCTTGTGAACAGGCACTATTTGAAGTATCCGACAGTAAAGAAAGGATTGCACAACTAACCGAAGAACTAGTAGGCACGAATATTCTAAGAGAACAACTCCACTTTTTACCCAAAGGTGAGCTGGGCCGCAAAATTGGAGAACTTAAAAGACAGGGCGTGGAGTATGTTCGTTTCCGCTGTGGCGGTGAAGGTGTTTGTGATCCAACTCAGCTTAAAGCCGAATTTCTCTGGAGGTATTTGATAAATGAGGGTGCAGTGCGCGAACACTGGCAAAAACACTTTGAAATTGATCAAATGACTAAAAAAATCTTTCCTGATACTGACTCTGAAGAAGTCCACCGAGCCGCCCTACGAGCCGTGGAGCAACTCGTATGCGAGCAGTTTGTGGGCGTCCCTTATTCCCGTTTACCGGATTTGCTCGAAAGTATAGAAATGCCGGAAGTAGAAAGGGAACAACTGAAAGTCAAAGCCGCGGGCGGCGGCTTATCTGAATTAATAATTACCAAACTGCAAACAGACCCCGAAACACCGGGCAAGCTCTTTGGCTACCTGCAAGGCAAAAACCAGCGGCAGTTTTTTGAGTTCTTCTGGCCGGAGCTGGCACAAATTGTCGGTGTGCCACAGGACGCACGCTGGCATAGCGAAGGTGCTGTTGACGTACACACACTTCTGGTCTTGGGAAAACTGCACGAACAAACTCAAAAGCGTGGACGTATGCCTACACGAGAAGAAACTGTTGCCGCTTTACTGCACGACAGCGGCAAGGCAGAAACTGTCGAAGAACAATCCGACGGCCGAATAACTTTTTATCGGCACGAAAAACATAGCGCCGAGGCCGTTGAACGGTGTGCTGAGAGGTTTGGATGGCAAAACACACTTGACGTAGAGCTAATCAAGCGGGCTGTTCGTAATCACATGAAGCCATTTCAAATCGCCCGCTCACGGGGCATTAAACTGCAAGATGTTTTGGATCTATTCCCTCTGGGAACCGAAGACCCACTCTTCTATCTCTTGGAAGCTGATGCCACCGCCAGTGTGCCATCTGATACCGCCGAGCGAGACGAGAACAGAAAAATGCTGACCCAAATCGAAGATCACTTACCTACTGTTGACACCTGGAGAAACGCCGGATTTACCTGGAATGAACTAGCCGCTTCTGATGATCTGGGAGTTTTTGCCCAAAATGCAAAAGACGGGCGCTTCCGTGAGGCGGTTTTGGTTCAACTGCAAACTCTTTCTGGAGAAATGGACCTTTCTGAAATCACCAATTTACCAGAGCTTTTATGGGAGAAAATCATGCTCAACTACGACTGGGCTGTTTTGAGATATGTTTCTCAGAAACTTCTGCCCACCACGCAAGTCCAAAAAGCCCTCATTGAGGCCGGAGTTCCGGAACACCAAATTGGCCGTAATGTAGGCGGAATCAATCGCGCCGCAATCCCAGGCTTTAGAAATGGACAGTTAACGCAGGTTAATTCTGGCGCATGGCTTGAAGTTCAAGCACAGCAAGCGGCAGGAAATTTGCCCGCCTAGACCCGCATTAGGCAAATGAAGTAGGCAAAGAAAGGGACAATTCCTTATTTCAAATAATGTCCCATTTATACTCCGAGCTTCATTACTTTATCTACTCCAACATTTTCCACAAAGTATCGATCGTGAGAAACTAATAAAACGGCGCCGCCAAAGCTACGAAGTGCCTGTTCAATAGCTTCTTTAGTCCAGATGTCTAAATGATTAGTAGGTTCATCCAATATCAGGAAAGTATGATCTGCTCTGGTAAGAATGGCGAAAGACAAACGCGCCCTCTCTCCCGGACTTAAATATTTTAAAGCTTTTTTAAGATATGCTTTCTTAAAGTTAAACCTTGATAAAAATTTATAGGCCGCGTGGAGACAAAGCCCTGCTTCCTGCTCTAAATATTCAGCCACCGTTATCTCCATGGGTAAATGCCACTGATTTTGCCTAAAATACGCCCAGGAAACATTTTCGCCAAAACGAACTTTTCCTGTCGTTGGTTTTAGTCTTTGAGTAATAATATCAAGCAATGTTGACTTACCGGCGCCATTTTTCCCAAACAACCATAAATGCTCATTGCCACGAATCTGAAAATCAATATTTCTAAATACGGTATTATTACCATATTTTTTGCATAGACTTTCAACCGAAAGCATCAACTTGCCCGTGTGTGTACTGCCATGTAAATTTATCCCTTTAATCTCGTATTCTTGATAGGCCGATTTCTCACTCTGTAGGACTTCCCGTTTTAGCCTAGTGCGCGCCGCTTTCATTGCTCGTCCTCGACTTTTCCCGTCTTTGATTTTACTGGCATTCTTAATCATTTCTTCTAAACGCTTACGTTTTTGTTCTTGGGCTCTATACTCTTTGTTACGCTTTTCTACCCAGCCTTTTTTCTGTCTTTGGTAATCGGTATAATTACCGTGAAAAACATGCAGGGTCTGTTCATCTATCTCAAAAATTTGACTTACCGTGTTATCCAGAAAAGAACGGTCATGGGCAATCATCAAAATCGGCCCGGGGAAATTTTGGACAAACTTCTCAAACCAAAGAATACCTTCAATATCTAAGTGGTTAGTTGGTTCATCCAAAAGCAAAAAGGTCGGTTCGTTTACCAATATCTCAACCAATTTAAATTTCATCTTTTGTCCTTCGCTTAGAGAAGCTATCTGCTGAGAAGGGTCGAAATCAATAAGGCCCAACTGCGAAAGAATTTTTTCCACCTGCCAAAGCTGGTTTTCTTGATTGACGAGCAGATTAATCAATTCACCGACAGTTAAATGATCGGGAAAAGAAAATCGCTGAGGTAAATAACCGACTGTTTCTCCTTCCAGAATTAGTTGTCCCGAAAGACTCGGAATTTCACCGATAATTGTCTTCAACAGCGTGGTCTTGCCACATCCATTCGGCCCAATTAATGCAACTTTTGTGGATTCGGACATGGTGAAGCTAACATCTCTAAGGAATAGCACTTCTCCGATGCCGATATGTAAGTCTTTCGCTTTTAACATAGCATAGAGTGTGAAGAACCCCGCGCTAAAAGCCTACCTCGCCGACCCGCTTCAGCTCAGCGAGGCGAGCAGGCGAACGCGGGGCTTCTTCCTAAGAAAAAATCAGAATATTCGCCACGCTATTCGAAGAATCATTTATCACGTCGTTCGCGAACGACGCGATTTATCACTATCCTGATTAGGATGGTGCGTTCTGATTTTTTCACATAACACTTTAGATTTTTAAATTAGAGAAGCCTGGTCAGTATGATAGACTAGTCTATCATACTGAAAATAATTTACTGATGAGGTCAATTGAAAAGTTGGCAGAATGGCGCGGGGCTCTTTGTTCGAGGCGTTTCCGGGTCATACCTTGAACTTGAATTGACTGCAAGCCAGTATGATAAACTAGTTTATCATACTGGCGACATTAAGGGACTCAACTAATATAACTTAGCGATTTGCACGGTAGCACAATCCAAAACTGAAAATATTAGATGTCAGCTAATATATTGATTAACTCGTTAATAAGGAATCGATAACTGGTAATAATCGGCTGGAATTAAAGAAGAAAAAAGGGGTGAAGCCCGTTGGAGACGGACAGTTAGATAGGACCGTTCGGTCCATCTCCAACGGGCTTCTGCGGCTGACGTGACTGACTGAATCAGCCGAGGTCAGCCGCGGCCATGCTGGCGATGCCGCCGGGGAATTATAGGGCCCCGGTACCGCTGGCCAGGCTGGCGGTGCAGAGCAAATTCACGTTTATAAGGTTGCGACCGTAGTCGCTCGGGGGAGCCCGAGTAATCATGAACCTTACCTCCTGTTCAGGATATTTTGACAAAATTATACATGCTGTCAAGCGGTTTGTCAAATTGCGTATATTACGGGACACTTTCCAGCTCCTGTAGATGTTCACATTCAAACAGTAATAGCAGAATTCCACGCGCTGCTGTATGGCATCGTATTCTGCGCTTGCCTATAGTTGGATAACATCTCTCAATAGAAAAGAACCAATATCAAAGTGCTAATAATTCAAACAACGGCCCGGCATTGACTGATAGTGTTATAATGTTGGCGCGGTGTATGGAATGTTACAAAAAAGTAAATATGAACGAAGGAGAAACAAGAAATGTTCAGTGATTTCAGGGAATTTTGGACATGCAGTTCTAAGCATGCACGAGAACGACTCGTACGACTGGCTTGGCCATGGCCTTGGCAGAAACAAAAAAGAAGCACTGTCACAAGCACAACGTATAAAGGGCTAAACCAACGCGAGAGGCAAGCACTACGCGGCGCCCTCATGAAATTAGAAGCAAAGCTGGCTAAATTCGGAAAACGATGGAATAGCAGCAACGCTCGCTACAGAGGGAAAATCCTAAGCAAGGTAGAGCTTAGAAGAAGCCCGTATAGCAAATGGGACAGCTTTAACATAGAAACCCAAATCCTGCTGGCAGTAGCAGCAGATGTCCTCAAGTAGGCTTCGCCTCACACCAAATCGTCCCCACCCGGGGCTGGCGCAAGATCTGCGCGCCAGCCCCCTTCATTATCTAGCCAACTCGACAACAACCCCAATGTTATAATTTCACCATGCCCGCTAAAGAAGGAATTAACTTGGATCAGATGAAATTTAAAACTCCAATGATGCAGCAATATGCGCGCATCAAGAAGAATTATCAGGATTGTATCTTGCTGTTTCGTTTAGGTGATTTTTACGAAATGTTTTTAGATGATGCCAAGATCAGCTCGGAAATTCTGGGTATCACCTTAACTTCCCGTTCTCGCGGCACAGACGGCAAAATCCCCATGTGCGGTATCCCCTATCATGCATTGGATTCCTATTTAGGCAAACTGATCCGAGCCGGTTATAAAGCGGCCATTTGCGAGCAAATGGAAGATGCTTCCCAAACCAAAGGGATGGTGCGGCGGGAAGTCGTCCGCACAGTAACCCCGGGCACAGTACTGGACGACAATAATCTTATCCGCAAAGAAAATAATTTCTTGCTGGCCATTGAAATTGGCAAAAGGGATTTGGGCTTAGCCTACGCCGACCTAAGCACTGGTGAGATGTATTTGCGCCATCTCCCAATTCATAATTTAGAAAAAGACTTAGCCGGAGAGGCATTAAGAATCCAACCGACAGAAATTATTTCTTCACACCAAAACTACAACCGACCAGAGGTTCTAAGAACCCTGCGCGTCACTTCATCGGCAAATATTTTCCCTTATGATAACTGGGAAATTAATATTAGAAACTACGAGAAAATTCTTAAAGAACATTTTGGCGTTACTGGCTTTGAGGGTTTTGGTATTAAAGAATCGGAAAATCAAACATCTTTACAAGCCGCGTCAGTCCTTTTAAACTACTTGAAAGAAACCCAAAAGAGCAATTTAGCACATATTAAAAAACTAATTCCCTATCACTCTGGTGAATACCTAAAACTAGACGCGTCCACTATTGCCAATCTGGAACTTTTTTCCACTTTACGCGGCGGAATACGCCGCGGCACACTTATTGAAATTTTGGACGCTACCCGAACCGCGCTCGGCGGACGCAAACTTAGACGCTGGCTATTACAGCCCCTGAGAGATATTAAACAAATCAATCAACGCCTTTCGGCAGTAGAACTTTTAAAAACTAAGATTTCCTCCAGACAAAAAGTTCAAGGACTACTTAGCGAGGTTTTAGATGTAGAAAGGCTATTATCCCGTATTTCCGTGGGTACAGCTAATCCGCGAGACTTAATCGGCCTCAAACATTCCTTAGTACAAACACTAGAAATTGCCGCTTGTTTATCAAACGAGCTTACGGAGCTAAACTATTTATTTCCCGCAAAGCTTTTGGAAAACATTAAGCCTTTGATTGCGCTGCTTACTAAAGAACTTAAACCTGATCCGGCGGCAACCCTAATTAAAGGCGGTTATATGGCCGATGGGATTTCGCCGGAACTGGATAAATACCGCAATGTTTTATTTGGCAGTAAAAAATGGCTTAAAGAATTCGAAACACGGGAAAAAGAACGCACTGGTATTAGCTCTATGAAAGTTCACCAAAATATGATTCACGGCTTTTACATAGAAGTCAGTAAGTCTAATTTAGATCAGATACCTCCAAATTACATCCGCAAACAAACTTTGGTTAATGCCGAGCGCTTTATTGTTCCTGAATTAAAAGACAGAGAGGAATTAGCTTTTGAAGCCGAAGATAAGATCAAGTCGCTGGAACAGGAACTTTTTCATGAGCTCTTGACTGCGATATTGGAATTTATCAACCCAGTCCAACAGATCGCCAGCCAAATTGCCGCGCTAGATGTTTTTACCAGTCTGGCAGAAACAGCTCAAAAACGCCGCTATACCCGCCCAAAGCTGGTTGAAGAAGGAGCACTAATAATTAAAAACGGCCGGCATCCTGTAATTGAAGCTTTACAGGAAGAACCCTTTGTTCCCAATGATACCTGGATGAAACCAGATGATAGTCAAATTCTACTTATTACCGGCCCAAATATGGCCGGCAAATCCACCTATCTGCGGCAGACAGCTCTGGTTACGCTAATGAGCCAAATGGGCAGTTTTGTCCCCGCGGAGGAAGCGCAGGTTCCTGTAAGGGATCAGATTTTCACCCGCATAGGGGCTGTTGACAATATTGGATTGGGCCAAAGCACCTTTCTTGTGGAGATGATGGAAACAGCTAATATATTAAATAATTGCACACGAGAAAGTTTGATAATATTTGACGAAATTGGCCGCGGCACCAGCACCTTTGACGGCATGAGCATCGCCGGGGCCGTGGTTGAATATCTAGCGAAAAACGACCAAAAAGCCGCCCTAACACTTTTTGCTACCCATTATCACGAACTGACGGTCTTAGCCGATAAATTTCCGCAGATCAAGAATTTGCAGATAGCCGTTGAAAGAGAGAAAGACAGTATTGTCTTTCTACACAAAGTTATTGAGGGAAGCGCCTGGCAAAGCTATGGGGTTGAAGTAGCCAAGTTAGCTGGCCTACCCAAGTCGGTCATCGCCCGCGCCCAAGAATTGCTTAATCGCCTCAAACACCAAGAAAAAAGCCTGCGCTCCAAAAAATCTTCTCAAGTTGAAGGAAAAACCCAAACAAGGCTGTTGGGATAGGGATATTAGTAATGAAGTAATTAAGTAATCATGTGATCGAGTGCGTGAACAAACCGGTAAATATATTAAAATAGGGCTCAACCTTTCTTGGCTTGTAATAGCAGAATTCCACGCGATGCCGCATGGCGTCGTATTCTGCGATTTCAAAAATCGCGCAATAAGCGAAGCTTGCGATTCAGCGATAATTGCATTATCGCGATGAATCTAAAATTGCGCTACTACAAACAGGAAACTGGATTACGTCCCCCCATATAGGCTAAAGGGTTTTCAGAGAAGAGCCCTAACAAACTAAGAAGCTAGTGAAGCTAAAAAAGTTTACCCCGTACCGACTCGAAGAGTTTGGTTCGGGGCTAACGACGCTATTTCCCCAAATCCAAAAGCTTAATCGCCGCGGCGTTGCGATGGATAGATCCCAAAACTATCGCCATGGTGCGCCGCCCATTCTGAGTAGCCGTAGCAATGAGACAGGAACCAGCTTCAGCCGTATTCCCAGGCTTAACCCCATCCACACCATCATAAACCAGCATCAGGTCGTTAAAGTTACCAAAGAAAATATATTTATGGTCCGAAGTATGCGATATTTCATACTGCCTCTGCCCGACAATAAAATTAATGTCGGGGTAATTGGTTAACGCGTAGTGTGTTAGAATCGCCAAATCACGAACCGTGGAATAGTTTTGCAAATCATCCAGCCCAGATGGATTGGCGAAGTGAGTATTTTTAAGTCCCAAACTTTGCGCGCGTCGGTTCATCCAGTAAACAAAGTTTTCCTGACTACCAGCTAAGCCAATAGCCAAAGTGCGAGCGGCATCGTTGCCCGAAGGTAAAAGCAGACCGTAGAGCAAGTCTTTGACTGTATACTTCTCCCCAATAGATATTCCCATAATACTGGAATCTTCCGGCAGACCATCCAAAGCCTCCTGCGGCACAATTAAGACATCCGTCATTACCGCGTGATCCAATGTGACCATTGCTGTCATTATCTTTGTTAGGCTGGCAACGGAAAGCTTTTCGCCAACATTGCGCGCATAATAGACCTGACCGGACTCAAAATCAACACTCAACGCCGCCTTCACCGGATAACCAAATTCAATTGCTTCGCTATTAAGGTCACTTGATGAAACCTGCGGCCGCCACAGGGATTCATACAGCGGCGTCGCTGTGCTTTCGCCTAATACCCATTCTCTCTCCCGCCCCGCCTGCCAGAGGCGAACGCGATAAGTGAGATACCATCCTGCAGTGAGGAAAATAAGCAGGAGTATTAATTTAACAGGGGAAAGTCTATGGTGTCGTTTACTCATAAAAAAGTAAGCTGGCCGCTACCAACAGGAGGATTTAGACAGTACATTTGTAGCGGCGGGTCTTTAGACCCGCATCAAGTGGACTACGATCTTCTGCCGCTACAAACGGTAACAAACTAAAGTTTATCAGTGCAGACCCCAGCCCCCCCACCGAAAATCTACCTCACAAACACCCTAATCAACGTCCTGGTCACAAACACTCCCGTAAATAGCCCTACGAATATCCCCAGTGCTAAAGTGACAGCAAACCCGCGGACCATACCGGAAATATTTAAGAACGACCACTCCAAAGGATTAAAGAGAATAAAACAAGTAATCAGCGTACAAACATTAGCATCGCGGATAGCATCCCACGCACGCCCAAAAGCCTGTTCCAAAGCAAATTTGCGATTCTTACCCGCGCGGGTCTCTTCTTTGTATCTTTCAAAGATTAGAATATTGGCATCCACCGCCATACCAATAGAAAGCAAAAAGCCGGTAATGCCAGCAAAAGTCAGCGTAACGGGGATTAAACGATACAAAGCTAAAGTTACCAGACCATAAACAATCAACCCAATCCCGGCCAAGAAGCCAAGCGAGCCATAAATTATCCACATGAATAGGAAAACGAGTCCCAACCCGACCAAACCGGCACGGATGCCTTTATGTACTGTTTGCTCACCTAAAGTAGCGCCAATTTGTTTCTGGCTTAAGATAGAGATCGGCGCCGGCAAAGCTCCGGCATTAAGCTGAATTGCCATACGCTTGGCATCTTCCAGTTTAAACTGACCGGAGATAACCCCCTTATCCTCAATAACCGACTGCACTGTAGGCGCGCTCAAAAGCAAATCATCTAGGAAAAAGCCGATATAATTGCCGATATTCCGTTCGGTAATTTCCTTAGATTTTTTGGCACCTTCGGCAGTAAATTCCAAACTTACCTGAGGCACACCAGTTTGCGGATCAAACACCACCTCGGCGCGCTTAAGATCGTTACCGTTGAGACCGGTATCAATGAACCTAAACTCCCCCTCTTCTGCTTCCGGATCCAACTCTCTAATTTCTAGCTGAGCTGTTTGGCCGATGAGCTTAATAGCTTCATCCGTATCCGTCACTCCCGGCAATTCAACAATAACGCGGTAACTGCTGGAAGTGCGGGACGAATAGACATTAGACTCGCTAACCCCAAAAAGGTTCACCCGCCTTTCAATAGCTTCACGAGCAGAATCTAACGCTTCATCGCGCCGCTCCTCCTCAATTTCGCTCACATCAGCTTCCAAAATTACCTGCAACCCTCCTTGTAAATCCAACCCGCGCCTTAGAGAAATATCTTTGTACCACTCTTTACCAAAAAGCCCTAAGTTCAGCTCGTTGCCGCCGATAGCTCTATCCATCTCAAACCAGCGCACTTTAAACTTAATCGGTACCCGCGGTAAATTTACAAAACCGGCGGTTAAGGCAATAAGAATAACAAGAATCAAGCTCCATTTGAGTTTCTTTTTCTGAATCATGTCAGAGATTATAACACGATTGCATTCTCGCAATGAATCTAAAATTGCGCTATTACATCAAGCTTAAGTTTATCTATTTCTGCCTCTTCACTCCCTAATTCGTGCTATAATACACTCCTAACGACCAGAGAACCCCCTAAAAATAGTTAAGGAGGCGTAAAGTGATGAATTGGTTTGGCAGTTCGGGATTTGGGAGCGCAGGTCGAAATAGTGACTCATTCTGGAGTGCTTGCGGGATCGCAATACCCGGCATACTCGTCTTGTTGCTCATACTTATCATAATCGCAACCGTCTGCGATATTCCTATCTGGAATATGCTCACGGGCGGTTTGTAAAAATAGGTCAAGTAATAAATTCTGAATAGACAGGAGGCGCAAAATGACGAATTGGGTTTCGTATTTAGGCTGGGCGTTATTCGTGAGCGCGCTCATTGATCGGTGGCTAAGCCACCGCTACCTTAAAGTATATGAGGTATTGGCTATAGGCAAACTCACGGTTCAGTACAGAGTTCTGGCTTACAGCCATCGAGGTGCACAGCGGAAGTTCGAAAAGTACCTCATAAGGAGAAAAATAGCATTCAATAGGTTCATGGCCAGGGACCACAACCGTCACTGGAAAGTGCGCATTGAAGATGTTGGCCTCGAACTCTTTGTAACATACGGGGACAACCTGATCAGCGGAGTATTCTAACGACTTGCATCGACACACCGGGGCGGGGTGCCTTCGGCACCCCGCCCCCCCCGAATATCCCCCTATCTGACCTTTCAAAATATCATCAATCTCTTGAATAAAACCGCACAAAAAAAACACGCCTCCCGGCGGGTTGTGATTATTAAAATAGAAAAAATAAGGGGGGGTCGCCCCCCCCTTGCGGTCAAAATGCGCATAAGAAAAAACTATCTAGACAGTCGGCTCCGAAGCATGGGCCTTGTCCCCCAGCAAAGAATCATGGGGCAACTCGGCTTTATATCCGACCGTTAAATAACCCTTTCCCCGAGGCCCCTCGGGAAATTGTGGAGCTTGCGGCCCTCACTGGGCCTGAAAGAAGTGTGGCACCTCCCGCCCCCGCAGAGTATCCGCAAAGTGCGAGTCGGTCTCTTTCAGGTTTTCCCTTATGCGCTCTGCCATTGCAGCAATTGCTTGCCGCAGGCGCAGTACTACCGAGCAAAAGCTCAGAAACACTAAACCAGCGGCAATTAAGAAGAATTATCTCAAATTAAAGTGCCAATTATTATCCAGTTATGTCAGAATAGTAACATGCCCGATAGTGCGTGTCAAGTGCCAATCCGCCAGCACTTTGATTCTGCAAAAGATTTTTTCACCAGCTCGCCCATATTAACTAACCTTTCAATCTCTTCTATCTTTCTTAAATTCGCCCTCGTACAGGGGTGCTTGGCAGCAATGGAACAGCAGTCTTTATAGTTTTCATTAGCCAGTTCAAACATTCCTATTTCTATGCCGATTTCGGTTATACGTCTTTTATTTAGCCCTACCAATGGCCTTAGCATGGGAACATAATTTTCAATATCCGTTGATACTATCTGATTAACAGCACTTAAGTTGCTCATTGTCTGCGAAGCGACCTGCCCCAAACTATCACCAGTAATTACGGCATCGGCTCCGGCACTTTCTGCCAGCCGTGCGGCACATTTAGCCATATAGCGGCGAAAGACGATGAGTTCTTGACCACTTAGGCTTTGTGGCAGATCCAGCATGGCCATGGAATAATTAATGTAGGGAATCACCGTCAAGTCTAATCCCGGGTAGAAAGAACTTAACTTCTCGGCCATCTTAAAAACCTTGGTTTCTTTAACTTTCTTATTATCCGACAGGGCATGAAAGTGCAACAAATGAACCCGGCATCCGCGCTGGCCCATCAGATAGGCAGCCACAGCCGAGTCTAAACCGCCGGAGAAAAGCACTATCACTTTGCCGGAAGAGCCAGCCGGCAAACCGCCAGGGCCATAATATTTATTGGCGTAAATAAAGGCATTTTGTTCCGTCACCTCAACACAAACTGTCAGATCGGGTTGGTCTAGGTTCACCCGCAGGGAATACTTTGTTCTAACTTTTTCACCAAGCCGCTCTTCAATTTCCTTTGAATTTAATGGGAATTGCTTATCGGCCCGTGTCGCGCGGATAGCAAAGGAAAGATCTTCCTTTTTAAACTCCGGGGTTTTTAGTAAATCCTGAACTAGATTCACAGCTGTTTCTTCAATATTTTCTATATTTAGCTCCACACATATCGCCGGAGCCAGCCAACTGACACCAAAGAGCTTGGCAACATTCCTTAACTCCTCTTTAGACAATACCTGCGGTATAACCAGCCGCCCGAATTCATACCGCACCGTTACCGACCCATCAAGAACTTGGCGAATATTTTCTACAAGTTTCTTTTCAAAGAAATGTCGGTTTTTACCCTTGAGCGCAATCTCTTCGTAGTGAATAAGAGTTGAATTGTACATGTGAGGATTGTAGCACGAAGAGAGTAAAGGGGGACGAGAAGTACTGTTTGACCCGCCCGCCCCCCGTTTTGGCATTGATTGGAACTTGAGATAAAATTTAGCCGATTAGTGTGATTGTTTAACTACCCTGAACTCTGGATATCGCCGCTCTACTTCGGCCTTTGCCGTTCCGTGGCCACTAGCAAGGATAGTGATTCTATTCACACTCCCCCCATTTGACCAACCGGTTTTCCCCCCTCCTATCGGTACTAACCACATACTGTCCTGCATGCGCTGGATATTGAAACCACCAGGAACTTTTACCAGTCTAACTATAGTTGTCTTGCTCACTTTTCCCCCTTCTCTTTCTGATTTACACATCCTCTTTTTCCAATCAAAGCTGGTTATTCTAGCACCCTTGTCTTAAAAATGCAATTGTCAGCCTCAATATACTTACTTACCACTTGACATAAAATGGCTCTCAATGTAGAATTCAGGTATTATGAATTTGACTCCAAGAATCGTTAGCCCCAGAGACTTACAAAGGTCCTACAGAGAAATTTTTGATATGGCTATTGCTACCGGGGAGCCGATCATTGTTACCAACAGAAAAAGGCCAGAAGTAGCAATTGTTCCTATTGAGATGGTGGAATCACTCTATACTCAAAAGCAATTAAGACAAACACCGCCCATTTCGCAAAGTGGGCTTGTGGGTATTTGGCTGGACAGAAAAGACATGAAAGATACTAGTGCGTGGGTAAGAAAATTAAGAACTAAAAGACTAGCAAGCGTTTATGCCGAAACAAAATTATCTTCTTGACACCTGTATAATCATTGATGCTCTCCGCGGGCATCTACAGGCAGTTAATTTCCTGGACAAATTAAACTTGGTCAACATTTCGGTTGTTACCCAAGCCGAACTGCTCGAAGGCTGCCGTAACAAGACAGAACTTAGGAAAATTAAAAAACTTCTGGAAGGCTACCGCATATTCTATCTTAATAAAGAAGTCTGCACTCAATCCATAAATATTTTAGAAGTATACTATTTAAAACACGGAATTCTTTTTGATGATGCACTTATTGCTTCTTCTGCAATAATCAATAACCTAACCTTAGCCACTACAGAAAAAAAGCACTTTAGACCAATAGAAGGTTTAATGATCACACAACCATATTAAGAAATCAGCCAGCCAAAAGTGTGTTGTATTATACTTTCAGACTATTTCATTAAAACAACAAAAGTGTTGGGTGTGTATTCACAATATCCTTTTTCTCCGCCCAGCCGCGGCGGGCGACAGAAACGCCATATTTCATAAAATCCAGATGCGGCAGGTCATGAGCATCGGAGTTAACAGCCAGCTTGACACCAGCTTTAATTGCCTCGCGCACTAAAATATCGTGCAAGTCCAATCTTTTATAAAAAGCATTTATTTCCAAAAACTTCTTGTTTTCTACACAGACGTTAAAAATTTTGGCCCAGTCAAGTTCGTACCCCTCACGCTCGTTGAGTAATCGCCCTGTGGGATGGGCAAGACCGTGAATATGGGGATTGTTTAAAGCCATCAGAACGCGCTCGGTCATTTCTTCTCGACCCATATCAAGACTGGAATGCACCCCGCCAATGGCTATATCAAGTAACTTTAGATTCTCGTCACTCAATGCCAAAGTATTATTAGCCAGAATATCAACTTCAACCATATTCAAGAGTTTAATTTGGGAATAATCTTTTTGAACTTTATCAATAGCTTCTTGCTTTTTCAAAATAAGCTTCCTCATTTGTGCCTGGGTATGCTTGGAAACGGAAGGAGAGTGATTGCCAACGGCAATATACTTGTACCCCAGCTCTATGCCGCGCCGGGCCAACTCCTCGATTGGTATCCGCCCGGCATCGTGCGATTCTTCCAGGTCAAAGTCGCAGTGGATATGCAAGTCGCCTTTAATATCTTTTAATTTGACCAGATTAGGAAGTTTATTTGCCAATGCGGCTTCAATTTCTCCGGTATCTTCTCTTAATTCCGGTGGAATCCAGGGTAAATTAAGAAACCTGTAAAACTCCTCCTCGGTAACAAATTCCGTCAATTGACCATCTCTTCCTCCCTCTCTAATACCGTATTCGGACAACGACAAGTTCCTTTGCATGGCCAGTTCACGCAAGTGAATATTGTGAGGCTTGGAACCGGTAAAATATTGCAGTAAAGCGCCGTAGCTTTTCACCTCCTGTACCCTAAGATCAATCTGAGTACCATCTTTTAATCTAATTGAGGATTTGATAGCACCTTTATTGAGAATGTCCTTGACTTCGGACAAAGACGTAAAAACATCAATCACTTTCTGGGGAGCGTCCGTCTGGACAGCTAGTTCAATATCGCCGATAGTCGTGACCCTGCGTCTTAGAGAACCTAGCGTATCCACACGCCTAACTTCGGACAGTTTCTTAAGCTCGTTGGCAATTTTCTGAGCAATAGCGTCAGCTTCCGTCAGGAACAGTCTCCCACTACCTCCTTCTATCATTTGTTCAATACCGTGCAGAATTTTCTTCTGGGAAACTTCACCGAAACCCTCCAACCTGGCAACTAGATTAGCATTACAAGCTTTCCTTAAGTCTTTTATTGACTTAAGATTTAGCTCTTTTGCTAGCTTATAAGCATTTTTGGGACCAACTCCGGGAATATCCAAAAACTTAAACATTCCCTCGGGGAAACCCTTTTTGACCTTCTCAAAATGGCTAACTTTCCCCGTGCGAAACAGCTCATCAAGATGCTGGGCAATGCTGCCGCCGATACCAGAAAGAGACTGCAGTATATCCTGCTCCCATAAATCTTTTGCCAGAGCCGGAGCGTGCTCGATACTATCAGCAGCCGCCTCATATGCTCTTGATTCAAAGAAACTGTCGCCTTTGACTTCATAAGCGGCGGCAATTTCTCTGAGAATTTGACTGACTTGAGGATTAGAAAAACCTTTCGGAGAAGTCATATCCACATTGTATACCCATTACCATTCAGAATACAAAAGCGTATAATGCCGTTGAACTTCAAAGTCAACCTTGCAGTGTGCCCACGGCACATACAATTTCGGATTTTGAAGTTCTTTCGGTATAGCAGATATCAGGTGTAAAATAGGGTAAACCTACCGGTAATGAATGGTAACGGAGAGAATTTCGATTGCCTCCTCGTCTGGTCTATAGATGAAAAGAGCGCGGTATTTTCTGTCAATGCGAAAACTGTAAATTCCGTGTTGCTTGGGCTCAAGCAACTCAACATTAAGGCTGGGATGTGTGGGGTTGCTCTTCAAAAAACTTATCTGTTTCTTAAATTTATTTTCTAGATCGTACTTCTGTACTTGTTTTTTGACTTTCTTATTGAGAGGGAGAATTTTTAGCATCTCATTCTGTAAAGAAATCGCTCTCCTTGAGCCCTTCTTCTAAATCCTTTAAAAAGCGCGAGGGGTACTTTTTGGTTTTTTTAAAGTCCGCCATTATCTTTTTGACAGAGTATTCCTGCGGTGCGACGAAAGGGAAAGTAGCTGCCCGCTCTACAAGCGTGGGATTATACAGCATCAGTCGTAATGCTGAACGTAAAAACTCGCTCCGATTAGCAAATCCGTACTCTTCTACTAATTTGTCGACCGAAGTTAACTGTTTTGTGGGTAAAGAAATACTTACCGAACTCATATAGTAAAGTTTAACAAAGTTTGTTATACATGTCAAATATTGTACTGGAAAGCGCAACACCCCCTTGAGCTGAAAAAGCTTACCCTACCTTAATATTACCCCCACCTTAATAAATAAGATTCTTTTCATCTTTCAAGAATCTATCTGCCAAAAGAGCTATCTTAAAATGATAGTTATCCCAGTTAAACGGAAAAGAGTCTTTTTTAGCTCCTTGTTTTAGTAAATAATCGCACTCTTCGCCTGTACCACAACCAACACAAAGAACCGACTTGCCAGATAAATTTGGAAGTTTTTTATACATTGCAGGTTTCTCAAGATATTCATGGGCAATGTTTTTTCCACTGCGCAGTTTTCCCGCCCATTTCTTTACGTATTGGTTGTAAGAGTTGATTGTATCTTTATCAGTTGCCATAATAAATATGATTAAGGTGTAACTGACGTCTCAGGAGTTAAGATTGGTGTTAGAACTGGGGTGACAACTTTGTCCCCATCTTTTGCCGGCAGGTGCACCGTAATCACATCCGAGCCTTCGTCACCCTCGCTGTCATAGGCTCGGACCTTAATGGTGTGCTCGCCGCCTTCATTCATAGACAAAGAGTAGGTAACTGTGTAAGGCACCGAGGTGACCTCTTTAACCAATATTGAGTCCCAGTAAAACTCAACGTTGGTAATCGTCGAATTAGTATAGATATTGGCAGTAACATCAAACCCATATACTTTCAACTGGGCCTCATCTTTGGGCAAAGTTATCTCTACCAACGGTTCTTCAGCTAGCTCACCCTCAATCTCAATAGGGCAGATTTCTGTTGGTGGGGAGCCGTACCCATCAACCCCAGACATCCAGGCATCAGTATAAGACTGCCAGTCCGAATTTAACTCTTTGAGAATCACATACGTCTTGGCCTCAGATAAATCATTGTTCTTGTGGAAATCGGTAGCCAGAAGGCCTTTATCCTTACAGACATCCACAATCACATGAAAATTATCTGTCTGTGTTGGCTGAGTGCCTTTAACAAAAAGTTCCGAGCGGGTAGGATAATCTTTACCTTCCCGTGGCAGCTTGCCCGACAAAGTGTCTATTGTTACATTAACAATTTCCTTGGGTCGCTCCCAATCTAAAGTTTCTTGCCCTTCCAAAATCCGTTTCATAAAGTAGTGCCAGATGGGAGTAGCCCCAGTAGAACCCTGAATGGTTGGCGCCATAGCCACATTGTCGTTATTGCCCACCCAAACTCCGGCAACCAGCTGAGGAGTGTATCCAATTGTCCATGCATCACGATTATCGTTAGTAGTTCCGGTTTTAACAGCCGCCGTGCGTCCGATTTCCAACTTGTTATTGGCACCAAAGAGCCGCTGACGTGCGCGGTTATCCGACATGATATTGTTAAGCAAATAAGCATACTTTTCTTCCAAAACTCTTTTACTCTTATCCTCACTAAGAAATCGCCGAATAACCTTGCCCTCATTATCCTCCACGCGACTAACAGGGATCAAATCATTTTTAATACCGCCAGTTGAAAAAACACTAAAAACCTGCACCATATCAATTAGCCTAACTTCTCCGCCGCCAAGAGTTAATGAGAGGCCGTAACGCTCGGGATCATTTAGGGTAGTAATGCCTAATCGATGAGCTGTTTCGAGCATGTTTTCAATACCTACCTGCTGGAGCATTTTAACGGCGGGAATATTGCGCGAGTTGGCCAGAGCATCACGCAATAGCATTGGTCCCCAATATCTGCCATCCGACTCAGTTGGACAATAGTCACCATCTGGCGCATTCCAGCAAGTACGAATGTCAGAAAGAAAGGTTGCCGGAGTGTATCCCATCTCAAAAGCCGTAACGTACATAATTGGTTTAATAGATGATCCCGGTTGACGCTGAGCTAAAGTAACATTAACATTACCATCATTCTCAGTATCAAAATAATCGCGGGAGCCGACCATTGCTAAAATTTCGCCAGTCCTGGGATCGGCGGCGACTAGCCCAGCATTACCAGCATTAGCATAACTTTTTTCAAGGCGGTCAAGTTGGAACCCAACCTCCTCCTCAGCAACTCTCTGCATATTAAGATCTAGCGTCGTCCAGACTCGCAGACCGCCTTGTTCCACCATTTTTTCTCCGAATTCACGCACCAACTCGTCTTTAACAAACATAACAAAATGAGGCGCCGTGATATCAGTCCCCGGCGAACGGTAATGCAATGATTCCCCTTTAGCCGCATCAGCCTCCTCCCGTGATAATGCCCCATCTTTAACCATAAGGCTTAAAACATATTCCTGGCGCGCCTTAGCATTCTCCGGATAAGCACCGAAAGGGGAATAATAGGTTGGCTGTTGAGGAAGACCAGCCAGTAGTGCGGCCTCAGCTAAACTAATGTCGCGGACGTGTTTGCCGAAGTACATTTCCGAAGCCGCCCCTACCCCCCACGCCTGCCCACCGTAAGGAACTTCGTTAAGATACATCTGTAAAATTTCATCTTTGCTATAACGACGGTTAACCTCTACCGCCAGAAGAAGCTCTTTGATCTTGCGCGTATATGTTTTTTCTGAAGTCAGGAGCACGTTTTTAACTAGCTGTTGAGGAATAGTTGAGCCGCCTTGACTACTTCCAGTTAGGATATTGCGATAAACAGCATATAAAAAGCCCTTAATGTCGAAGCCCTTATGTTCATAGAAATCAGCATCCTCAGCCGCTAAAGTAGCAAGTTTAAGGTAGTCGGGAATATCTTCCAGCTGAATTAACGTACGGCGCTCTTCGGCATAGATTTCGTAAAGCAATTGTCCATCACGGGAAAAAATCTTGGTTGATTGAGGAATTTCTCTCTCGCTCAGTTTGTTTGGAGAAGGCAAATCTTTAGAAAAGTAAGCAACGAGCGCCACTCCGCCTAAAGAACCAATGACAATTAAAATTAGGGCTATTGTCCCTGCCCACGACATGATGGTCAACCACCGCTCCCTCTTCACTCGCGGGGACGACTTCTTCTTTCGGTTCCCTTTTGACAACAGTCCCGCTTGACGGGGCGCGAGCCAGAAGCGAACTCCCTTTTTGGTGTTTAGAAATGAAAGTTTCATGACTGGTGGCTCAGATTGACAGCAATGTCATGGAAACAGCAACATCTCCCTCATCTAATCTGAAGAGACGCACCCCCTGAGTGTGTCGGCCAAGAATGGAGACCTGCCCGAGAGGCAAACGGATCATTTTGCCCTCGCGAGAAATAATTAGCAAATCACTTTCTATATCCTTACTACAAGCTAAATAAGCGCCCACGACACTACCGGTTTTCTTACTAACTTTAGCCGTATAAACACCCTGACCACCCCGGCCTTGCACAGAATACTCGCTTAAATTGGTACGTTTTCCGTAACCATTTTCGGTCACTATCAAAAACTGGTCATGAAGTGCGGCTGTGGATTTATTTTTCGCAAGAACCTGCACACTCACTACCCTATCGCCATCTTTTAATTTAATCCCTTTTACCCCGCGGGTAGCTCGGCCAGTGGCTCGCACATCGGACTCTTTAAACCGGATACTTTTGCCGCTAGCCGAAATCAGCAAAACTTCATCTTCCTGCGCCATCGGCACAGCCGCTAATAGCTGATCATCTCTATCCAATTTAATAGCCACTAATCCGGAAGGACGAATATGGGTAAATTCCTCCAGCTTGGTTTTCTTAATTATTCCTTTGGTGGTTGCAAAAAGCAAGTATTTGGTCAATGTGTTTATGAATGCAAAATTTAAATTCAAAGTCCAAAATTAATTCTCGAAAACATCTAACACCATGCTTTTCCTACTCATAAGTAGAAAACTTTTGAATTTTGGACTGCAATTTTTAATTTTTAACTTTCAATTTTGAACTTTCATCGTGAGCACACTCGTTACCTTCTCATCTCCCTCAATGGGAATAATATTTACAACTGCCTGTCCCCTCGCCGTTCTGGATGTTTCCGGTAGTTCATAGACTTTGGTTGAATACACCTTTCCCTTGTTGGTAAAAAAGAGAATATTATTTAGCGTTCGGGCAGACATAATTTCTTGATTAACATCTTCTTCGCGCAAGTTAGTAGCTTTAACACCTTTACCCCCGCGCCCTTGAGTTTTAAAGCTAGTTGTAGAAACACGTTTAATATACCCAGCGCGACTTAAAATAACAACTACTTCCTCGTCCTTGACTAAATCTTCTTCAGTAATCTCACCCGGATTACCAACATGAACTCGCGTGCGGCGTTTGTCTCCATATTGTTCTTTAAGTTGACTCAATTCGTCTCTAACTACGTCCATAATCTTCTTAGGTGCAGCTAAAAGCTTTTTTAACGAATCAATTAAAGCTTTTTTCTCCTTTAATTCATCAAGTATTTTTTGTCTTTCTAGCGCCACCAAACGCTTAAGCTGCATGTCTAGGATAGCTTGCGCCTGCAGGACTGTAAGCCCGAATTTTTTTATTAAATTATCCCTGGCCGCTTCAGTATCTTTGGACTTCTTAATTGTTTCAATGACATCATCCAAATTATCCAAGGCGATTTTAAGCCCCTCCAAAATATGAGCACGATATAAAGCCTGATAAAGAATAAAAAGTGAGCGCCGAATAACAATCTCTTTGCGGTGACGCAGATACTCCACCATGGCAACCTTGAGAGTTAAAAGCTGTGGTTCACCGTTAACCAAGGCAACCATATTAACATGGTAAGCGGCCTGCAAAGACGTATATTTATAGAGGCGATTCAGCACCTTCTGCGGGTTAGCCGAAGACTTAAGTTCAACAACAATACGCATGCCAAGGCGGTCCGATTCATCCCGCAAATCGGAAATGTCTGTCAGCTTTTTGTCTTTGACTAAATCGGCGATTTTAGCTACCAGAAATGCCTTGTTTTGTTGGTAGGGAATTTCGGTAATGACAATTTGGTGTCTGCCTTTGCCGGTTTCTTCAATTTGCGCTTCCCCGCGCATAAGAACTTTGCCTTTCCCCGTAGCATAAGCCTGAATAATTTCCTTTTTGTTATAGATGTGTCCACCGGTAGGAAAATCTGGCCCTTTAACAATTTTAACAAGGTCTTCAACAAAAATGTCGGAATCAAGATCGAAATCGGCGACACAGCTGCTCAGCTCCTCGGCAACACAGCTGGGCAGCTGCTGGGCCTGTTCAGTGGTTAACAGCTGTTGTAAAAGTTGTTGAGTTATATTTTGAGAAATATCGGAAGGAACATCAGCGGGCATGTCCGGGGTTGTTTTAATTATCTTTATTTCCTCAATTACCAAACAGAGCGCGTCCACAATTTCGTTTAGATTATGGGGGGGGATTTTTGTGGCCATGCCCACGGCGATGCCGTCAGCGCCATTTAAAAAGAAATTAGGCAAACTAGCCGGCAAAACGGCCGGCTCTTCTTCAGAAGCATCAAAGTTAGGAAGAAAAGGAACAGTATTCCGATCCAAATCAATAAGCAGTTCCTCAGCAATTTTGGAAAGCCTCGCTTCAGTATAGCGCATCGCCGCCGGCATATCTCCGTCTACCGAACCAAAATTTCCCTGTCCGTCCACTAACGGGTATCGCAGAGAAAAATCCTGAGCCAGTCGCACCATGGCATCATAAACAGCAGTGTCCCCATGGGGATGATATTTGCCAATAGTCTCCCCCACAATACGCGCTGACTTTTTGTGCGCCCCGCTGAATCTTAATCCTAGCCTGTGCATAGCATACAAAATGCGCCTCTGAACCGGTTTAAGTCCATCTTTAACATCGGGTAAAGCGCGGGCAACAATAACCGACATCGCATAATCCAAATAGGACTTTTTCATCTCTTCGGTAATAGAAGCTTCGAGTACTGTTCCAATTGGGTTGTTGATATCTTCTTTTTTCTCTTTGGGCATGGGTTAAAAGCTTGTAGGAAAAATTCCTTTTTACAAGCTACTACCTACCACCTACTACCTACAATTTATACATCAATTTCCGCTTTATTAGCATTCGCCTGAATAAATCTTCTCCTTGGAGGAACTTCATCACCCATCAACATGGTAAAAACTTGGTCAGCTTCAGCGGCATCTTCAATATTAACCTGCTTGAGAATACGTGTTTTTGGATTCATAGTTGTTTCCCACAGCTGTTCCGGATTCATCTCTCCCAACCCTTTAAAACGCTGCGCAATAAAACTCTTATTTTCTGCGTTGAGCTGAGCAACAAGTTTTTCTTTATCTTCTTCGGAATAAACATAGCGCACTTCCTTGCCAGCTTTAACCCTAAAGAGCGGTGGCTGAGCAATGTAAACATAGCCATTCTCGATTAGAGGTTTAAGCTGGCGGAATAGAAATGTCAATACCAATGTAGTAATGTGAGAGCCATCCACATCGGCATCGTTCATTAAAATAATACGATGATAACGCAATTTCCCAAGATCTATGTCCTCACCAACACCGCACCCCATGGCCACGAGAAAGTCGTGCAGTCTTTCATTTTTCAGAACTTTGTCTAATCGGCTCTTTTCCGCATTAATAGGTTTGCCGGTGAGAGGTAAAATTGCCTGGAATTTGCGATCTCGCGCTTGCTTGGCCGATCCGCCAGCCGACGGACCCTCAACTACATAAAGCTCAGAATCTTCCGGCTTGCGGCACTGACAATCAGCTAGTTTCCCGGGCAGAGAAGCGCTCTCTAAAGCGCCCTTGCGCATCACTGACTCACGTGCCTTACTAGCGGCGACCCGGGCACTTCGAGCCAGGGTAATTTTCCTAATAATTTTCTCGGCATCCGGAGGGTTTTCTTCTAAAAAAGTGTTCAAGGCTTGGTAAACCACAGAATCCACTATCGAACGCACTTCTCTATTACCCAGCTTAGCTTTGGTTTGGCCTTCGAACTGAACTTGCTGAGCATCCATTTTAACCGAGATAACAGCAGTAATGCCTTCTCGAACATCCTCCCCGGAAAAGTTCTCTTCATTTTCTTTAACAAAATTGTTTTTGCGGGCATAATCGTTAATACTGCGGGTTAAAGCTGTTTTAAAACCAACAAGATGACTGCCGCCAGAACGAGTTTGAATGTTGTTGGCAAAAGTAAGCAAATTTGGAACAATATTTTGGTGATACTGCAAGGCCGCTTCAACCAACACTTCGTTCTGGTCTTTATTCACATAAAAAATGTTCTCGTGCAAAGGAATATGACTGCGATTAAGAAAGCACACATATGATTTAAGGCCACTCTCAAAGCAAAAAGAGTAATAAGGAACCGCGCCGTTAGCGAGCTGGGCTTGATCAGCCCGCCGATCTCGGAAATTAATCGTCAGACCCGCGGTTAGATAGCAGAAATTACGAATTTGATTTTTTACACGTTTAAAGTCAAATTCCTGCGATCCAAAAATCTTTTTGTCGTGCGTAAAAAACACGGCCGTACCGGAACTAACTTTAGAAGGCAGATTATTAAAGAAGGATTCATCTTCGGAAATTTTCTCCAGGCCACTCTCCGGAACACCGAGCTTATAAGTCTGTTGATAGACTTCTTCATCACGCTTGACCTGAACAACACAGATCACCGAAAGAGCGTTAACTACGGATAACCCAACGCCGTGCAACCCTCCGGAAATCTTATACCCTTCGCCGCCAAACTTGCCACCGGCATGAAGTTTGGTCATAATAATCTCCAGTGCCGACTTTTTGTATTTGGGCATTTCGCCAGTGGGAATACCGCGGCCGTTGTCAATGACCAAGGCCGAGCCGTCTTTGTTAAGATCAACCCAAATTTGGTCGCAATAACCGGCCAAAGCCTCATCCACCGAGTTGTTGACAATTTCGGTCAGTAAATGATGAAAGCCATCTTCCCCGGTATCGCCAATATACATTGCTGGTCGGCGACGTACTGGTTCCAAATCTTCCAGAACCTGAATGGCACTAGCGTCATAACGATTGGAATTTTGTGATTTCTCTGATTTAGGCATAGACAGATTGAGTTATTGAGTAATTAAGCTATTAAGCGATTGATTGGGAATGCTTGTAGCGGCTAGGCTTTAGCCTAGTGTTCACGGCGCGACCCTAAAGGGCCGCCGCTACACCGGAGAAAAACTTAGTACTATTTAAAAATATTATACCCATAATCGGATAGTTGTATATTTAGTTTAGCCATTTGCCCATTCTAACCAATTCTTCTTTAGCAGGGTAATTTTAACAAAAGACAGCGCCGTGTTCAATGAGGAAAGAGATATCATGGTCTCCCACAAAAAGAGTCCCCGGAGCATTGCGCTACTACAGTAAACCTGGGCTGATCCTGAATGGGAAAAGCTTTTATGATAGTATAATCAATACAATGTTATTAAATAAACTCAATTTACCCAGTGATTTTATTCTTCCCGCAATAGTTTCTTTTCTGGTTACTCTACTTTTCATTCCCATTGTTATTAAACTGTCAAAAAAATTTAAACTGACGGATTCGCCTCAGCGGGATCATCCGGCAATTTTACACCAAAAGCCCATAGCCCGCGGCGGCGGCATTCCTCTTTTTTTGGGTTTCGCGACAGCCGTTTTCCTCTTTTTCCCTCTAACCCCGGCTATTAAAGCGATTCTCGTCGGCAGTTTAGTTAATATTATATTTGGCACCTTGGATGATCGATTCAACTTATCCCCCTGGTTAAGATTATTTATAACCTTACCGTTGGCGGCATTACCAATTATCTTTTGTGGAATTGAATTAACTATGTCCAATCCTTTGGGCGGTGGTATTATTTCGTTCCGCTGGTGGGAAATCCCTCTACCGTTAACTTCCGCGTCGATTTTTTTGCCCGAGGCGGCCTTACTTGTCTTTTGGGTTGTTTGGGTCTCTAATATGGTCAATTGGACTAAGGGCGCCAGTCAACTGCCGGGTTTAGCCGTAATTGCCTTTGCCACATTGGCTGGGGTAGCCCTAAAATATCAAAGCGGCAACCCTCAGCAGTTAATTACCGCCCGCCTCGGTATAACTCTAGCCGCCGCCAGTTTAGCCTTATTGCCGTTTAATTTTCCACCGGAAAAAATCTTTCCCGGTTTCGGCGGCTCCACATTTATTGGATTTAATCTGGCCGTTTTGGCTATTCTTTCCGGAGGAAAAGTTGCCGCCGCCCTGCTTGTTCTGGGCATTCCCGCGGCCGATATGCTCATTACCATCTGGCGGCGTTTTAAGTTTCATAAAAACCCTCTCCACGGCGACCGCGAACATTTTTATCACCTTCTACTTAATTTGGGCCTGACCAAACGGCAAGTTATTCTTCTATATTGGTTTGTAACTTTGTGTCTGGGAATATTTGCCTTGCAGTTGGAAAGAAGCCAAAAGCTCTTCGCTATTGTTTTGGTCTTTGTCCTCACCACCGGAAGTTTTATTATTATTCGGTGGCTACTCAGAAGAAAAGAAGTGCTTTGCTTGTAGCGGCGAGCCTGCCTGCCGGCTCGCCACGACCCGCTCCGACTCGATCGAATCGAGGCGAGTTCGGCGAAGCGGGCAGGCAGGGCTTCCACGCGAGGCCAACGCCATACACTACGCAATGCTGCATAGCGTTGGCATTGCGTAGCGCATAGCTGTCGTAGCCTAGCATTTGAAGAAGTCAGCCCTTTCTGGCGCGGTGCTAAAGCACCGCCGCTACAAACATTCGCAAATTGGTAATTAATCAGAATTTATTGAACGAAACACTAGCTGGAACTATTAATAGGCGTTGTAACGAAAAAACTTTTTGAGTGCGGTTTTGTCTTTCAACTTTTAATTTTTAACTTTTCACCCCGAAAAGCTTCGCTACGCGGCATGCTTTTAACTTTTAACTGACCAATCCCATTGCTTCTTGAACACTCCTCAACGTCTGCCCCGAAATCGGTCGCGCCGCTTCCAATCCTTTCTCAAGAACCTCATCCAGATAAGTTTTATCAGCTTGAATTTGCTGATACTTTTGCTGGATCGGACGTAAAAACTCAACAATCACTTCGGTTAAGTCTTGCTTAAACTCCTTGTACCCTGAGCCTTGGTACTCTTCTTCAATTTTGTTAATATCGCTGCGACCGCTAAGAGTTGAAAAGATGGTTAGGAGATTAGTTAAAGCCGGCTTATCTTTCCCGCGGCGTATCTCTTTCCCCGAATCGGTTACGGCAATTTTAATTTTCCTGCGCGCTGTTTCCAAATCGTCTAAAAGAAAAATTGCCCCATTAGCATCGGGATCTGATTTGCTCATTTTGCTGGTAGGCTCCTGCAAGCTCATAATACGGGCACTGGCCTGGTCAATAACCGCTTCCGGCAAAGTAAAGACTTCACCATAACGGGAGTTAAATTTCTCGGCAATGTCACGGGCAATTTCCACATGCTGTTTTTGATCCTCACCGACGGGAACTTCATTAGCCTGATAAAGCAAAATATCCGCCGCCATCAACACGGGATAATTGAATAAGCCCACAGAAACAAGTTCCTTCTGCTTCTGGGATTTATCCTTAAACTGGGTCATCCGCCGCATCCAGCCCATTGGAGTAATACAGTCCAACAGCCATGCCAGTTGAGCATGGTCAGAATTGTGGGATTGAACAAAAATATTGCTTTGCTCCGGATCAATGCCGCAAGCCAGGTATAAAGCGGCAACTTCGCGTATCTTGGCGCGAAGTTTTTCTGGGTTCTGGGGGACAGTAAGGGCATGCAAATCAACTACGCAGAAAATGTTAGCTTTCTGACTCTGGGTTTTAACCCAATTACGGACAGCGCCAATATAATTGCCGACATGCAGGTTCCCGCTGGGGGCTATGCCAGAAAAGA
>JAHISN010000064.1 GCA_018818265.1 Patescibacteria group bacterium
CCAAAGATATACAGAGTATAGAGCCTGATTAACAGGAACTCCTTGCTGTATTGCGGTTAAGAAAATAACTAGAGCTGGTGCGGCGAAGATTAAAGTATTCTTGCCCCACTTGAGAAACTTCTCACTGGTGAAAAATGCTTTTATTTTATTCATTTTTTGAATAAACGATTAATAATTTCACTAACTATATCACTAAAGGTACTAGCCTGTAATGATTTTTTCTTCCAAGTTTGAACTTCAGCACTAGCAGAGTCATAAGACGAGTGCCAATCTGAAGCTGATTTGCCATCATATAGCTGAGATTCGGTTAAAGTCTTTACTTTTTCGGTTAGTGTTTCTACCTTTTTCTCTAGCTTCTCTAGCTTACCCTCTATATTATCGGTTATGTAGCCAATTCCCTGTCTAACATCACCCTCGGTCATGTCTCTTTTTGCACCATTGATAGTAATTCCTTCTCTAATAAATCCTAATATTTTAGTTTCTTCCTCTGTTATATTTGACATATCTTCCTCCTCTTGAACTGGTTTTAATAAAATAATTCTCAACCCAGACAGTATTGGATATGTTGAGACTGGCTTAATTTTACCACCAAGCGAATCAAACAATTTTCCATCGCCTATAAATGTCACAAAATGAGTATCGAATGCAGTAGAATTAGATCCGTCGTAATCAACCTTTACAATACATTTACCATATTTCTCAATTGCCCCTAAGCAAACATCGTTGTTGTAGGAATTATATTTAACAACATCCTCTATTCTGCCTGGAAAAGCAAACTTTATTTTTGAATGATTTAGTAAACACTCGTCACCAGTCGAATCAGCATAAAAAGCACCAGCAACAAATAGTCTTCTGTTACATTCTATCGGATCAATTCCCAGACAATAAGCTACGGAAAATACATAACACCCATCACTTTTTAAAGTGTATTTTTTTGATTCACCCAAAAATATTTTTGAATAAATTGGATCATTTTGGTTATAGTTAATCATAGTCTACTTAAAGTAGTTTGGATAACATCTAAACGCCTAATTATTTCATCGTGTTGCTTGTCATTGTTTTTCCACTTTTCAATGGAGAGGTCTAATGGCATAAATTTATCATTATTGGATTCGACAACAACTTTTACTTCTTCTATTTGTTTTTCTAACGCATCAACCCGAAAAGGAATTGTATTAGCAATAGCAAGAGTACCCCAAATAGCAGTTCCAGCAGAACCAAGAACAGCAGTGAAAATGATTGCCAAAGCCTTCCAAAGGTCAATTCTAATGACCCCAGCATGTAAAGTCCTTGTTTCCAGTGGTGGAGACGCTTCACTAATTTTTGTTTTGTTTTCATTCATATTTTTCCCGTTTTATATATCTTCAATACTTTTTATTATAAGTTTATAAATTAATTTTACATCATCCCAAAAATTAATGCACCACTTGGCGTTACGAAACTCAAATTATCTCCGTATGTTGTGGAGTTTTCCGTTGTGACAAAAGCACGATAATAATATTTAGTTCCTGGGGTTAGACTATTAGCCAAAACCGAAAAAGTGCCGTCCTGTCCCGACGAGGTGTTTTTAGAGTCTGATATTGTAGGGTCTTCCGCTTTACTCCAACATATACCACGACTTGTTACCGTACCACCGCCAACGTCTGTAACTTCTCCACTTATTGTCGCATATTGAGGGGTCAGATCGCTTACAGCTCCGCTAGTGACCACTGGGGGGGTTGTCCAAGTAATACTTATATAAGGTCTTTTGCTTGGTGTAATATCATTATATGAGGCGAATGCAAAATAATCATTACCCTGCCCAGAAGCGGAATTTAGATAATCATTGCTTTGCATAATGGCTATCTTAGAGTAGCCAGTTTTGCTTATATTAGAGATGGCAGTAGAGTTTAAAGAGACTGATTTTGCACCAGTACTATATGCACCAGAAATGTAGTTTGAATATGCTGTTCTAACTATTGTATCCCAATCTTCCTCGGCTATTTGATTTTCAGTTTTACTTGATTGTACGACATAAAAACCGCCTAATTGATTAACAACGGAGGTGGAATACAAATTTAGTATTACCGACGTAATTGTGGCGTTATCTGGCAAACTCGACGTGTCAAAATCTAAAAACCCCCTTAACATAAAGAAATAATCACCCGAGCCAGGTCTTTCAACTTTTGCAATACATTCACCCGTTACGGCAGAGCCGAAACTAGAAGACGTTTGTAAATTATTCCAAGTAGCACCAAGAGAAGTTGGCCCGATGTGTCCTGAATAACTGGCTGTTATGTCAGAAACACTCATTATTTACTCATTCCCAAAATGTAACCCTCAAACTCATCTCCATCGTCATTGGTACAAATTAAAGCTACGGAATCGGTTTTATTAGCCGTTGTTGTAAAGGTTGGTGCAGTTCCACCATACCAACTTATCGTAATAGAACCAGACCAGCTAGGCACTCTCGAACCAGTAGCGTCTTGTTTTATTCTCAACATGATAATTTGATCTTTAACTGCGTTAGTAACCAAGATTGTTCTATTACCGCCCAATGTAATATCTCTAATTTTCCCTTTAGTTAGATCCGAGGCGTCAACAGTCACGGTGGCCTCATCTGTTTCATCACCACTCAAAGCCTTGCCCAAGACTAAATCTTTTCTCAAATTGTTGTACTCCAAGGCTGTTGCGTTTTCTCCTGCTGTAACATTTGTGCTATCCATAAATATATTTTACCTTATTTGACTAATTTGTGACAACTGGGACACAATAAAATGAAGTCATCTAAGTTTCTATTATAATTTCCGTCTATATTATGCCAATGACATATTGTGTCTTACCCTATACTTACAGACCATCTTAAAGTTAAAGTATCACTACTCGTTTTTGTTCTACTAATTGCCAAATGACAAAATAAAGTACCTGAATCTGCGGTGCTCGTTGCACTATCACCAAACAATCCAGCCTCTTTTAATTCCCCATTTGCCTCTTCTATTGAAAAAAAGGTTTCAAAAAGGGCAACATTGCCAGAAACACTTCTAACCGACACCAACTTTCTAAATATTTCTGCACCCAAAACCGTGTCTGTGACCTCTGGGGCTGTTAAGTCGGTTCCTAAAGCACAATAAGTTATAATTCCTTTATTACTCGCAGTCGTACCACGTAAACCGTCGGCCATCGAAGCCTTACCTGCGCTGGTAACTAAATTATTTACCAGATACCTATCCTCTATCCCAGTTTTTACGTTTCTGAAAATTAACTCAACTTTTCCCTCTGGTATAATTTTGTCATTAAGTTTTTCGTCCATAGAATATTATATGATTTTAACCCCAACTAAACAAATCCCATCTTGCCCTAGTGATCGGCGTTGTTTCATCGCTATCACACCAAGTAAAATAAGCACCGCAAGAATCAATAGTTAGCGAATCCAGCAGTGAGTCGGACAATAAAGCGTCTGATTTTTCTAACAATTCGTCAACAACTTCATCGTCGTCTAATTTAACCAAATTTTTGTCTATTTCTAGTAACCTTATTAAGAATCCAATTATCCCAAGAGTTTTTGCGCTTGCTAGTTTTACCTTGTAGGTAAATATTCCAGCGCCCATTGATTTGCTAATAACGCTTTGAATTATGTAGTCATCGTCAACTCCGTATTCTGTTAGGCTTATATTTATTGTTTGCCCAGAATTGAACCCAACCTCCTGCGTTTCAAAAGATCCCTCAACAATGTCATTTGAATAATCTGTCAATTCGGCGATAGCCCTATTTCTTGCCGAAGTAGTGGTCGAAATTGATGTATCAAATATTGCAAACTCCTGAACTCCATTCGCCATAATAGATTCCGTGTCCTCAACTGCGACCAAAATGGGAATATCATATTTATAGTTTACCTTTAATACATGGTCGGCTGTTAAAACTGAACCGCCAGAATCTTGCTCGATATATTTTTCCTGATAATTTAAGTACCAATCAAAACCAGAAGTATCAATATTTTTTATACCAAGGGTTTTTTCCTCATATCCAGTACCAGTGTCAACATAAACAGTGACATCGTGTGGCTTGTCGGGTAGATTAAACTTTGTTGTCTCCCCGTCGCCTACTGTTATGTAATCAGTCAAATCTGAAAGTTTAGTACCACCTCTAACATATACACGGTTCTTCAACTGTGTGCTGTTTTTTGAGATATTTAGGTTTTTATATTTTGCGCAAGAACTGTCAATATCAAAAGGAGACGAATAAGCATTCTCCGCAAAATAATGAATATCTTTATCGTAATCAATATACCAGTTCCTATTAGTAAGCTTGCATATATTCTTTAAAACCTGTGAAATTTGTAGGTAATTAAACGAGATCTGGTCTATGGTAACACCCTCCTCGACGTTCGTTGTTGTTATTCCTAGGCCAACACAATACGTACTAACGATGTCTTCTATAATCTCCTTATCAGTCATGTTTTCATAACTTTTGTGAACAAGATACCTGTCAAGTATTCTTGTATAATCAACACAATTTATATTCGCCATTACCGTGCCAACCCCCATTTTCTTTAAACTTATTGAAGTTACATATCCACCAAAAACCACGCCATAGTATCCGTCGGTGATTATCACTTCGTCATCCGTTTCTGGTATGCCGTTTCCACTTCTATCTATAATGGAAAAACTGCAAGTATTTGCCTTTTCGTTGATTATATCTTCAATGACAATGCTTTGGTTTATAATATCGGCCGTCCTGTCTATTCCACCTATTGTAATTACATCTGGCGCTGGTGAGGGAGAAGAAGACAGTGAGGGGGATGATGAGGGGGACTCGCTAGGTGATGAACTTGGGGATTGTGAAGAACTCTGACTAGATGATGGTGATAAGCTGGGGGATTCTGATGGCGAAACTGAACTTGAAGGTGAGGCGGAAGGGGAATTGCTTGGGGATTCACTAGGTGATGAACTTGGGGATTGTGAAGAACTAGGACTTAAACTAGGACTTTGTGACGGTGAAACTGATGATGACGGAGACAATGATGGGGATGGAGATGGGGACACACTACTACTTGGACTAACCGAAGGACTTTGTGACGGAGATGTAGAACTTGAAGGACTCAATGAGGGACTGGGAGAAGAAGCGTCTGCATAGACATAAAAACAAGTGTCAAATGACGCATAATTTACTCCTGCGTTGTAGTACCAACCATTTCCAGAGTGTGTCGGAGATGTATCATCGACTCCAACGGCAATATAGTTAGAGCTACTACCACCGTGAACCAATTCACCACCATATACAGAAGCAACATAATATGTTTCATCTGTTAATGTTATTTTTTCTTCCCCAGAAAAAATAAATGTAACCAAAGTTAAATCCGTTGACAGTTCTGAAATATCTACAGTATCAGAAATAGCGAGAACAGCCCCAGTTGCAACAGATGATGTGCCATAAGTTCCAGAGTGAGCGTGAATTGTTGCACAAACAGTTCCCGTTGGAACTCCCTCTTTCGCTAAATAAAACTTAATACTGTTTAAAACCCCACCGTCACCAGTAAAAGATTGCCCAACATATCTCCAACGGTAATCATCGTCATCAAGTCCAGCATAAGAATGATAGTTACTTTCTGAATATGAATCTACTATTGTCGCCATTAGAACCTCACATTACCTTTTAACTGGGTAATGATAAGATCTCCGACTTTTTCAGCCATTGACCTTGCGCCGTATTCATCGGTTATCATTGCCCCATCAAGACTTATATTCAATGCCAAATTTGACGTACCAGCGCCCGCTAGGGATAGGTGTTGTGTGTCAATCGGCTCAACACCCACTTTTAGATCATCAAACGCCCTGTTGACCAGTCCGACCCCTTTATGGACAATATCTACCACCGAGGGAGAGTGTCTTTTGGTAAAGTCTAAAGCGTTTTTTATATTTTCCACAATTCCTTTGATAGTCTCCCACGCCTTTCTGAAAGGCTCTGTAAGAACATCAAGCAACCAGCCACCCCAACCAGATAGGAATGAAATTATCCCATTGAACATATTTTTTAAACCATCCCAAGCAACCTGAGAATAGTGTTTGATTGCGTCCCAAGCACCCTGCCAGTTTCCAGTAAGTAAGTTTAAGAAAACCACAAATATTCCAACTATTACACCAAAATTCCACTGCAAGAAACCAACAATAAACTCCCATGCGCCTTTCAAAATTTTAGATATATTTTCCCAATTTTGTACCCAAAAATTATACAGATTTGTAAATATTTCTACCAATGATCTATATAAAAAACCAGCAATGGAAACGACTGGTGGTACGACTGCGTTTACAAAATACATAAATTCAGACCACAAGCTTTGTAATAACGGGACTACATTTGCCACAAATAAACTAATTAAAGGCTCTAAAAATACAATTAGATTATTCCACACTATACCCATTTCGCTTAATACGTTTGATAAAGCACCACCTTCTTTCGAAGATTGAGTTAATACAGAGACAAAATTAGAAACCCCATCAACAACTGTCGCCATTAAGCCAACAAAAAATGCCAAGACTGGGTTAAGAATGTCCCCTATTTTTACCTTTAAATCAAGTATCTTAATGCCCAGTTCTGCTTGTTTGTCAATTAAAGTACCAGTAAATCTCTCCGAAGAACCTAGTGTCAAGTTTGTCAAGTCCATTGTACCCCTAAGCTTGGCCATATCATCGGTAATATCCTTTGTCGCAACTCCTTCCTTTTCCAAAGCTATCCGACCTTTATCTATAATATCCGACCAGTTTTCTGACATACCAGACATATTTCCCAATGCACTATTTCCAGTAGCATAGGCAAAAGACAAGTTTTGTACCGCCTGAGCAAGTGAGATGTTTGCCGACTTGCCTGTTATGGCTTCGTTTGTAAACCTCTTCATTAACTCAACCGATTGATCTAAGTTTAATCCTGATTTCAACAAGTTCTGTAAACTTTCAGCCGAAGCACCAACGCCAATTCTTAAACTTTTCCCAAGTTCTGTCGCCTTCTCTTTGGCCACGTCCGCACTAACACCAAATTTACCAGCGATAATGTCTAAAGAAATCATCGCCCTTTCAAAATTAGAGGCTTCCAAACTAGCTTGCTTTCCAAAATCAACTATTTTACTAATCGCAAATGCGCCAGCTATAACACCACCAAGTTTTGTCATCAAAGACCCCAATTTGCTTGTACTCCCGCTTATTTCCCCGATACCTTTTTGGAAATCGCTTGTGTCTGCTTTAATTTTGGCAACTGCTGATCCTATCTCAAACATATACTTATTTTACACCAAGATGGCTTCCTTTCGCCAATGATCGTTTAAAATTTTCAAAGGAATTAACATCTAACCTTTCGGGGTGGTCTGTTTCTGAGAAGAGTCTTTTTCTGAGTTCTTTTGGGTCTGATTGTGTTGCTACTGACTGAATTATAATATTATCTTTTCGTCTGTCTGAAATAATATCCAAAAAAATCACCCCCTCATAAAAGCCAATATCATTTATAGCGTCCCACCCATACTCGGAAGAAATTATGTCGATTATTGTGTAGACGGTGTATTCTGCACCTCTATCTTTGGTTTCTCCTTTAGGGTGAACTCTTTTTTTAGCTTTTCTATCGCCTCAATAAACCTATTTTCTTTTATAACGGCAATAAAAATGTCAATTAAGTCGCTCATTCCATATTCATTCAGTTTTTCTACACTTATGCTGGTAGCTTCTGAAAAGATAGCAATAACGTCTGGTAAACAATTCACAATAATCTCTGGGGCTAATTCAAACAATTCGTCATTCTTTTTCCCACTAATATCATTAAAATATTTTGGCAATACTTTTATTTTCTTTAATAGGTCTGGGTATTTTCTTATCGGGATAACTTTAATTTGCACTACTGAGTTCTGTATTTTTAATTCCATAATTTCTGACCACTAAGGGTACTTATAAAAAATTAAGCGGTGGAATCACCAATGAAACCAAGGTAATTACCATCAGATTTGCTTTCGTCTAAAAGGGCTTCGAAAGTAACCTCAATTATTTTCTCTTCATCAATCATGTGTTTTAGGGCAACGGTTGAAGCAACCACGGCCTTATGAATCACGATATCGTGCCTTCGAGTACCTTCACTAATTGGGTGGAGTACAAGTTCTTTTGCCTCTGTAGAGCCAACTTTACCTGCATTTGCGCCAATAGTTAATCTTGCGTCGGCCGCACCAGCCTTACTACCAAAAGGCATTCCCACTTTTAGGTTAGCCAGTGTGTATTCTGCAAGGGGTATTTTGGCTGATAACTTTTCACCGATTAGATATTTTTCGACTGCTGTTTCGCCATATTTATCGACTGAGACGTCTTTGAATGAGGGTTCGTAAGAAACCTCGACGCCACCTTTGGTGTGACCAAGATCAACACCGTTGAAAGAAACGCTACAAACACCGAGTTCGACATTAGTTATATCAGACATATTTATTCACCTTCTTTTTTAATAATTTTTAACACTTCTATTTTACCTGTTTTCTTCCATTCATTCAAATCAGTAAAGTTAAAATGGTTTACCTCACCACATCGTGGGCAGATATAACAGATTTTACCCTTGACTCTTTCGTAGCAGATTAATTTTCGACAAGTAGTACATCTCAATTCCCTATATAACTCATTATTGATTTCGATCATCTAGTTCTGGTTTGAAAATTAATAGAGAACATATCAAAACCATTAAGATCTCTCCCTATATGCCCACCCTCACTTAACGCAAGGACAAAGTAACAATATTGGCCACCAGTGACAAACTGTAAGTTACTTTTTTGGTGAAGTAATGATCTAATAAGATCGAGTTTGGTCTTACCCAAATCATAATCAGTACTTCTAATTAAAATCTGAAAAGTAGGTTCTTTTGTAGGTATATACTGATCTGGTTGAGAACCACCAGTGTCGAGAACGGCAATACAAGTATCTGGGGAATCTGGTAAAGTACCAACAAATATATTAGTTGCCACTGTGCCTACCCCGTTGCTGGCTAAATAGTCAGCTATATTATCAATTAAGTGACTCATTTAAAGATGTCTCCGACTAAATTAGTATAAATGTTTTTAAAAATGTTTAGGTTGTTTTTTAAAGGATCTTCAAGATATTTACCCTTCCTTCCGTTTTTAAAATTATACTGAGGGTTCTCGTGCAACCTCGAAGCATATACTTTATTATAACCCACCAGCCTCTCCTGTTCATTATCGCCTTTTTCTACATGCCCACTACTCTGTAGCGCCCCTGTATCTAAGGGTACTTCTCCTTGACTCAATCTTAAAACTTCGTTGGCAATCTTTTCAACGGCCTCACCACTTTTTAGGCGGGTAAGTCTCGTCAACCTCTCAACACCACTCTTTAGACCATCTAAATTTAACTCTATGTAGAAGTTTCCAGCCATTTTATTAACTCCAACTTTAAATGGTTAATGTTACCCTCTCCGTCAATAGCTTCACTTTTTGAATAGACTTTATAATTGTCCGAACCGTAAGTTATCTTGTCGTTAATATTTATAGATAAAGAACCCTTGCAATAAACAATTGCTTCAATAGTAACCAACTGGCCGTTTGGCAGTAGCTTCTCTTTGTTCTTTTTTTGAAACCTAGCGTTTTGGTCAGTGCCAGTTCCAAATGTAGCCCTACCATATCTATTGTTGGCAGTCTTTGTAGCTACTGTTATTGTTTGATTGAAAAACCCTACAGGATTCATACCTCTATTTCTCCGACAATGTTCCTAATTCCATTTAGAAGCATTTTAGCTTTTGGGGCAATTAGATCATTGATACGATTTCCAGTACCAGACTTGCTATAAGAATAATCACCAATTGACTCACTTTGTATGTTTGCCTTGTTAGTAGAAAAGAAACTATCTCCCATGTTTATTTTATATTCTACTTGGCAGGCAACCGCTCTTTTTAATTTCTCGGGAATAAATTTGTACCAAGTGTTTGGCACATTCTCACTATCAAAATGAGCGTCTTCTAATCTTGGAAATTTACCTAACTGAAAGATTCTATAATAAGAAGTACTATCTAGGGACACACTAAATTCTTCTGTGGTTAGCACTCCTGCCAGTGTACTGCTAAGACACATCTTTCTCTCTCCCTGACCAATTCCGCCTATAATTTCAACCATACAGTATTTAAAATAGTCTTTTTGAAACAAGTTCTGATGTTTAGTTTGTAGTGTCAAAGATGTGGTAGAGCCACCCGTCGCCATCCCCCTGTATTCTACTTCAATCGCCTTGTCTTGAAACCCGACATAAGCGTCAATTAATTCCTCCGCCTGCGATATTTGATCTTCCGCTTCATCGTCATCTATTACCGTGATATCGGCAAATTCTTCCAGTTCTGCGATTGTAAGATAATTTCTTTTACTAGCCATTTTTATATATCCAATTTTTAGTTAATTTATTATACCATTTGAAATTGTTCGGTTGTTGGAAGGTCGTATCGTTTTTGTTTTCCCATTTATCTTTAGCCCCGAGATCGCTGACAAACTGAGTGTTGTTTTTTTCATACCATTGTTGCTTAGGTGAAGGACTCGGTGAGAATGATGAGGATGGACTTAGTGAAGGTGATTGAGATGGAGAGGCCGATGAACTTGGTGATTCACTAGGTGATTGTGACGGAGAAACAGAACTTGAGGGGGATTGGCTCGGACTAATAGAAGGACTTTGGCTCGGACTTGTGGATGAGGACGGTGAAACACTTGGTGAAACAGACGGACTGCCCGAAGGGCTAGCTGATGAAGAAGGTGATTTGCTTGGCGACTCGCTTGGGGAAGCTGACTGGGAAACACTAGACGACGGTGATAATGAGGGAGAGATAGAAGGACTGGCGGACGGAGAAGATGACGATGATGTACTTGAGGACGGAGAAAGGCTGGCGCTATTAGAAGATGATGGACTAGCTGATGGGGACACGGAAGATGACGGACTTAAAGACGGACTGCTCGAAGAACTGGGTGATAATGATGATGACGGGGAAACGGATGGGGATTCAGATGAAGAGGGACTTTTGGAGGGACTTTCTGACGAACTTGGAGACACTGACGGTGACTCACTTGGTGACTCGGATGGAGAAATTGAAGATGATGGAGATAGGCTGGGTGACTCACTTGGGGAAACGCTTGACGATTCACTAGAAATTTCCGACGGAGAAACACTACTAGACGGGCTTAAAGAGGGTGAGACTGATGAAGAAGGTGAACTAGAGGGGCTCTCACTTGGAGACGATGAGGGGGAGGTTGATGGTGAGTTTGACGGGCTCTCACTAGGAGACTGCGAAGAACTTGGACTTACTGACGGACTAACAGACGGCGACTCTGACGGAGACACGCTAGAAGATGGGGACGAGCTTGGACTTTCGGACGGGGATTCAGACGGAGAAACAGAACTACTTGGTGACAAACTAGGTGAAGCCGAAGACGACGGCGAGACAGATGGCGAGATAGACGGAGAATTAGATGGAGAATTTGACGGGGAAACAGATGAACTTGGGCTGGTAGAAGGTGATTGCGAAGAACTGGGGCTCAAAGAGGCGCTAGGACTTAAACTAGGTGACTGAGAAGAAGAAGGTGACAAGCTTGGGGAAGTTGATGAGCTCGGGGACTCGCTCGGACTTTCACTTGATGATTCACTGGGACTTTCCGAACTTGAAGGAGATAGTGAAGGTGATTGGGAAGGAGAGTTGCTAGGGCTACTAGAAGGACTTAACGACGGGCTTTGGCTTGGAGATTCACTAGGACTAACTGATGTCGATGGTGAGGTTGAAGGACTTTCCGAAGGGCTAACCGACGGTGAGATTGAACTGCTGGGTGAGAGGCTTGGAGATTCTGATGGTGATTCACTAGAGCTTGGAGAAAGCGAAGGAGACACCGAAGGACTTTCGGAGGGGCTCACCGAACTACTAGGGCTTAAAGAAGGTGACTCGCTGGGACTTTCAGAAGGACTTTCACTAGAACTCGGAGAAAGAGAGGGGGATTCAGATGGCGACAAAGAAGGGGAGATAGAACTTGAAGGGCTTGTACTCGGGCTTTCGCTCGGTGAAGTACTGGGAGATTCACTGGCAGACGGAGATAAGGAAGGGGATTCTGATGGAGATTGCGAGGGAGAGTTTGAAGAACTAGGACTTAAACTAGGGCTAGTAGAGGGAGAATTTGAAGGAGACTGTGAACTAGAGGGACTCAAAGAAGGGCTAACACTTGGGCTATTACTGGGAGAGATACTAGAACTTGGGCTTCGTGAGGGAGAATTAGAGGATGACGGACTACGACTAGGAGAGTTGGATGAAGAAGGACTAATAGACGGTGAATTTGAGGGAGAGGTGGAAGGACTGTTTGATGAGGATGGGGATAAACTAGGACTTTGAGAAGGGGAAAGAGATGGGGACAAGCTAGAACTAGGGGACAATGAGGGACTTTGAGAAGAACTAGGGCTTGGTGAAGGCGACTCTGACGGGCTTTGGCTTGGAGAAGTAGACGGAGATTCGCTAGAACTTGGTGATAAAGATGGAGAAGCTGAGGGTGAGGCTGATGGACTTGGAGAATTTATAGTTCCGTCATAAAGACTTCCGATTTCGTCAGAAGTTAAGATTCGACTAAAAACAGCCAATTCATCCAAAACTGCGTCAAGCCCAACAGTTGCCTCTGTGCTTGCACCAACACAAAAAGTTGCCGTGCTATTATAGACAGTAGTCCCTATACCTCCCTGAACCAAAGTTCCTGCCTCACCAACACCGTTTTTGTAAAAAGTGCATGAATCTGAACTTATGTCAAAAGTCACTGCAACATGTGTCCATCTGCCTGTTGACACCGTAGACGTACTTTTTAATTGGATTGCATGTCCACCAGACCAGTCGTTAGTACCATTATCTGTAACACTAACGTACAATTTATTATCGGAGTTTATAAAAAACAAATAAGCTCTCTGGTTAGATGTGCCGTTCCACTTACCACATATATACCCGATACCAGTGGCGGTTTTTTTTATCCATGCTGAGATTGTAAAATCGCCAGACAAATCTAAATCAGTCTGTGAACCATCTGATATGTAAGCATATTGTGCCGAAGACAAAACCAAATTTAGTCCTTTTCCGAAAAAACCAGTTACATAAGACGGAGAACCAGAAAGGGTTAAATCATTGTTATTTTCGGTTGTGTCCAATGAATTGTCTTCGAATCTCCAATATCCAGCCAGATTATCATCATTCAACAGTCCAGTAGTGTTTAATTCTACTGAATTTATTGTACCATCATAAATACTGGCTACTTGGTCAGACGATAAGGCAAGCCCGTTAAAAACAGCCACATCGTCAAGTGACCCAGTTACAAAAGAAATTGCCCCAGTGCTAAATGGGTCTCGACAACCAAACCGAACGACGTTTGTCGGGTCATACGAAGGGGCATTTGACCACGCCTTTGTTGTCTGAAGTGAACCATCGACGTAAATTTTCAAATTCGTTCCGTCCCATGTACCAGTAATCATGTGCCACCCACCATCGCAAACACTTGCCGTACCCACGCACTGAGCCCAGTCCGTATTTTCAAGAGTGCCAGTATCTTTTCCTGAAACCAAGACTGCGTACCCAGAAGAATTTACATCTAACATAATTCCTGCGGTATTTGGTGTAACCGTATATGACGCAAAAATGGCCTGAATTGCTCCTGTTGTAGAGCTTTTTATCCAAGCATTAATCGAGAAGTTGCCCGTCGGCTTAAAATCTGCATGGTCTGAAATTGAATACCCGTCATTACCATCTAAATCAACAGCCCCACCAAAAACACCATCCCCCTCCGCTGGGTCAGATATTGCCGTCAAAGTGTGACCTTGACTACTACTATCTGTAGTTAAAGCCCCAGATTCAAAACGATAATATGATTTGAGATATGTGCTATTAAAAAGACCTGTGGTTATGATTTCCGCTGAAGCCATAATTAATTATACCTTTTCTCTCGGTCTTATCCCAACAATCTTTTGACATTATCCCATTCGGAGATAGTATCAATCGTGCCTTCCTGCCATCTTTTGGGTTTACGTCTAAACTGGTCTATCCTCCACCTTTTTCGACTAACATTACTTCCATGAGTAATGTCTATACTAGGCTTAGGAGAATAAAAAGTCTTGAAGGGGTATGAATTTTCCCACTTAATTCTTCCATGGGTCATCGGTTCGAAACCTATCTTTAACATAGAAAACTCTTTAAACTGGTCTTTTTCCATTAAAGCGATTCTTTCTTTAAAATGTTTAATAGCAATATCTCTGTAAACTACCAATCCCGATAAAGGTGAACAGTCATAACTAATAGCAAAACCATCGTTAAGTCTTAAAAACCAATAGTTTTCCTCGTAATACCAAGTGTTTCTATCTGGTGGAGTAAAGGCAAAATGTTCTGGGGGATACAAGACATCATGCTCACAAAAGAACACAATGTCTGTATCCAGCTCCTCTAAAGCAGTTAAAATTTGTTTAGTCATGGTCAAATACCCTCTCTCGCCTTTAAAAACTTTGTTCTTACCAAAATCCATCGGTTTTAGAGAACAGGACACTATTGGTAATTTATGGTCTCGACAAGCACTTTTCCATAATTGTTTCTGACAAGCTTTCATAACCTTCTCATCTAACTGATTATCTGTGTAATATATGACCCCTTTTGTGCCTGATAGCTTCACTATAGGCTCTGTGCTTGACGTTTTTTCGACTACTGGTACTTTTCCACCTATTTTTTTCAAATCATCTTCTGTCCATTTTGGTACTGGCCAGAATTTCTCTACTAACCAACTAATTGGTCGTTCACCTTTAAATCTCCCATCAAAAAACATCTCCCGTGCAGTTTTTTTCGCATTTGAAATCTGACCCTGTCCTAGCAAGTATGGAAAACCAAAATCCCCTCCCTGAGTTCTAAATAAATGCGCATACCAAGTCTTATGGTTTATTATCACCCTTCCGCCAGAAAGCCAAGTCTTACACGCCACCTCGATTCCTTGAGAACCCCAATTGCCAAAGTTTTCATCACAAATATTAAGCTCCCAATATTTATCTCTAGTCAACATAAAACAAGAGCCTTGAAGGGACATGCTTTCAGTTAGGTCTCCTTGGTCTTTGTACCATTGTCTATTTTTACAATCATTGAAATATTGAAAGTGAGGTTCTGGGTCAAAACAATACGACGTGGATGAAGGGTTAGTTTTAGCAATCCAAACAACGTCCTTTTCCGTCGGCTCACCACATACTTTACAGACTCCGCTTGGGCTTTGATATCTGGTATGTCCATTCTTACACTTCCAATTAAATGCATGCAAATTCCTCATTATCGGGGCGACAGTCCAGTCATCGTGCATATCAGCCATTAACTTCACGTCAAATCCCTGATCGAAGGCACAATGAGCGTCTACTTTCATCACATATTTTGCTTTTGATAATCGGCAAAGTTGATTGGTCATTGCCCTTTGGCCAATTGACTCGGAAACATGAACAACAGTTACCCTAGGATTGTCTTTTATTGGAGTGGCAGGCCAATTTCCATCACAACCGACTATAATTTCTGTATTACCTTCTATGTGTTGCAAAATGTCATCTATCGTTCTGACCAAAAACTCCTCGTTTCGGGCTGGTATTAAAATAGATAAATCGTACATAATTTAGTATAACAGCCTAACCAACCCACTCCTTGTTCTTTTTAAGGATTCCCCGTGTAATTTGTGGATTATAACCGAGGGATTCAGCAAAAGCACACCAAGCATAAACATCCTTTGGAATACATTTAGAGCTCATGCCTCTTTTTTCTGGGTATATAAAAGTAAACCATAAATTAAATCTTGGATCATCTCCGTAAACTGCGTCTCGAATTTGGTAGTAGTCGACTCCCGAAATTTCGCAAACATCATATAATTCCTGACACTGGGCAACCTTGAAGGCAATAGCTCTATTTTCGCTTAGTTTGATTATCTCCGCCTCCAATGAAGATACTTGGCGAATAGTTACGTTTGCATTATAAACCTCGGTGTATAGGTCAATTAAATCCCTCCTTGCTTCTGGTTGTCCGCCGATAATTAAAAATGGCCTAGCCTTTGGATCTAATAATGGATGTTGCGGTGTCTCACCTAGATACTCTGGCTGAAAGACTATTTTTTTGTTATATTTTACCGACCAATTTAGGGTGTCGTTTGGGTTTACTGTTGATCTTATTACAATAAGAGGACACTTACACCACTCAACACATTCTTCAACAATTGAAGTGTCCAGCCTACCTTCTTCTATACAAGGGGTTGGAACTCCTATAAAAGCCACGTCACAATTATTTACGTCTTCCTTTGTAACATTATTTTTTAACATCGGATCGTAAATTGTGGCCTCTGGGAACAACTTCCCCATTGATTTGCCTACCCACCCGAAACCGATTATCGCTATTTTTTTCATAGTTTGTTTGGTTGTGCAACAGGCTCATAACTTAAAGAATGAAACAAACCTTTTGGGTTTAGATCATAATTCACGTTATATCTACCTATTGGAAATATATAAATTTTAGAACCTACGATTGGTTTAAGACCGTACTTGACGGCATAATGATTCCACCTCGTATTAAAATATGAGTCCTCGCCTTTCTTTGAAGTGGCATGATGTCCGTAAGTACAAGCCTTCTCTGGGTATCCGCCGAGATTTTCAAATGTAGATTTCTTCATACAAAAAGTATTCCCGTGATATGAAGCATATAAACCCCTCTTGGAAGTAAAACGTGATTCATCTATCCCGTAATCTTTCAAAACTTGTTTTTCCTGAGTCAAGCACCCATCTTCATCCAAAACTGCCAAAAATCTAGGGAAAATCATTTTATCACCAGTAAAATTATATGAGTCCATTATTGCCTCGTAAGACAATATGTGATCGGCGTCAGTCATTAAAATATACTCACCAGACGATTCCTTTACCCCCCTGTTTCTCGCCAACCCCTGAGTCCAAGGGCGTTTATCATTTGTATAGATAATCTTCAAGTTTTTTAAGCTATAGCCCTCATGTCGGGGAGAACTGCCATCGTCTACTAGTATAAATTCTATATCGTCGGGAAGTTGGAGTTTGGAGAAAAACTTCATTTGCCTCTCTATGACACCGTGACTGTTATAGACTGCTATTATTATTGATAGTTTCATTTTACATATAGCCAACACTTGTTGGAATTATTGGTTGTTACAAACCAAGGTTTAATTTTATAAGATTTCATCCACCCATCGACGGCATTAATAACATTCATGTCCTTCCAACGTCTACTATTTGAGTAATCATCAAAGTCGTGTCCATATATAATTCCGCCCTTTTTTACCTTTTTTGACCACAAGGCGATATCTTCAACGACGTATTCATAGGCGTGGTTTCCGTCTATAAACACAAAATCTAACGACTCATCGGGAATAGTCTTGACCACCCAATTACTCCACCCTTGAATTAAAGTAGCCCTATCACCATATTTTTTATACACCTCGATGGATTCTCTATGAGCGTCTTTTATATCTTCCCTGTGGTAATCCTTGTATCCTGTGTACACCTCCCAAGCGTCTACACCTATTAGTTGCAAGTTTGGGTTTCTGTCTAAAAGATGTCTCGAATACGAAGCCCTATAAACACCAATTTCAGCCCCTTTGTTGAAGCCTAGTTCACACAAAAGTTTTGGTATGTCCTTAAATCTCCCTATTGCCAACATTATCGGGGATGGTTGATTTAGGTCAATGTTAAATTTTTTGACGATATAATCTAAAGTTTCCATAATTTTTCTTTCCAATTTGATGGCCACGACGGCATTAAAGGGAATTGCTCAATTAAACTAATAAAAAAGTCCTTGTTTTCGACCATCCATTTGCTATAAGAATAAGCATAAGATTTTCTGTTTTCGTTACGGCTCATCCAGTACATCCTTCCATACTTTTGACCTTTGTGGAGATGGGCATACCAAGTGTTCTTGTTTGTTACCACCCTTCCGCCGTTCAACCATGTAGTAAAAGAAATTTCCTCCGCTTCTTGACCCCAGCCAGTATATCCCTCAACTTGCATAAAACCCATCTTGTTAAACCAATCTTTTTCCATAAACCAACACGAACCCTGAAACGTGATAGTGTCGTCGATGGGGATATCCCACCTCTCTAGCGTCCTCTCATCCCACTTAAAACCGTGAATACCAAGATCAGTAAAAAGAGGTTTGTACATAATATATTCGTAATCTATTGGTGGTCGATTATCGCTCTGGGTTTGTAAGCACCAATTCTCTGCGTCCAGCCTATGTCTTCTTGGTATTTGCACCCAATTTGGTTGACTGTCCTTAACCAGCTGTTCATCAAACCCTTTAGCGAACATGCAATGTGCGTCAACAGACATAACATATTTACCAGTACAAATTGAAATTGCATGATTTATTCCGTGTCTTTTCTGGGTGTATGTGACTTTTGGAAGTCGGATATAATTTACTCTTGGATCTTTGACAATCTCCTCGGCTGGTGGCTCGTAACCGTCTAAAATTGGGAATACCTCTATTTCACCTGTCGCATTTTTTAAAATGTCCTCAATCGTATTTTTTAAAAAGATCTCGTTTCTCGATGGAATAACAATGCTTACTTTATCCATAGTCTGTTATATCAACTTTGACAAAAAATGTCTAATGATCTTCTCTTCCTTATCAAAGTCAACCTTATTTTTAAAATTATAATATGAGTTGTTACATAGTTCTTTCCATTGCCGAGAGTAATATTCAATCTTATTCTTTATCTCCAAGGGGTTTAAACCGTCAATACAAACACACGTTTTTCCGTCTATCATTAAGTCTTCTCCCAACTTACCAGAATAATACTCCTTTTTAACAATCATTGGCCTACCACAAGCACTAGCATTGTGAATTATGTGACCGTAACCATCACCGCCCTTTTTCGTATGCCAAATAAAGCCAGCCTTTGCAATTGTTTTGGCGACTTCCGCCTCACCATGCGCCTGTCCATCACGACACTGACCGCCCATGCACTTAAAATTCCACTCTGGCATTAGTTTTTCAACCTTTTGGAATAGCTCCCAATCCTCTTTAAACATTCCGTCATTAGAGAAGCAATTAACTAGCGAAGTGATGTTAGGTTCGAACACCTCACTAGAAGCCCTAGAAAAGACGTTTGTGTCAAATTCTTGATGATATACCACACTATTCTTGTTCGCTATGGCTATGCGAGAAGAGCACATGATATTGTCAGCTTTTTCGGCCTCCCCGACCCACTGATTGCCAATTTGGAAAATAAGTTTAGGTCTTGACCAGTGTTCTTTGCATAACTTTTTAAACGGTTCAACATGTTTTGGAATTGAGGCAATTATGATCCCGAAGTTCATCTCCCTAAATTTGTCTAAGGTAATTGCCCTATTTGTCTTTAAAGAGGATATGTCGTGGCAAATGTAAACTCCGCTTTCACCAGTAATAACATCATTCACGGGGTCGGTGTTGTCTGGGGTAGCCCCATTAACATCCAAAAACTGTGCTACCGTGGCTGGGTGATCGTAAACCTTCCAATATCCTTCATCAAACCACTGTCTGCCGATGGGTCGATAAACTTTCCACCCCAACCTCCTCTCAAATAATAGAATTAATGAATTAAGAAGTCCTGCATGATGGAAATCACATAGCACGTTCATTTTCTATCTAAGTATTCTTGGCATACTTTTATAAAGTTAGGATGTAGTGTTTCCTTGCTGTTTAGAGAGTCGGCAATGTATTTATCAAACCTATCTACTTCATAGTTTGGAACTCCGCCATTTGCAATTAGACTAAAATTACTGCTAAGCCCATTTAAGTGTTCGTATAGTCCAGCGCTAATTCTAATCACCGAAATGTTCTTTATGTCTTGCTGAAACTTATAAAAATGATCTGCAACGCCTGGGGTAATGCTAAAGTCTCTCCTTGTTTTGTCTACGACAGCTCTTTTAGCAAAAATACAACAAGGGTGAAGCCTATCCCCTTGATATGCGCCAATTACGTTTACGTTATTTAAGTCCATTGTAATTTGGCTGATATATTCCCAAAACTCTTCATTGGGGTAAAAATCTTGTTCTGTAAACCACACCCATTCAGAACTACACAAAGTTAGCCCAAAGTTTGTTGATATATTTCTCCAATCTTGTCCTGAAAGAACAGGTGGGGACTTAACTACCGTGCAATAACCTCCCATTTCCTCTTTTATAAAATCACTGTAGTCATACCCTTGATTTGTCTCGGTGATGACAATAATGACATCTTTAAACCTATTTCTGTTTTCCCTTATAAATTTTCGCCACATTGGATAATCGCAATTTCTTGGCCAACTAATTACAATATCTGGTACGATCATAGTCCTAACTCCTTATATGCTTTTTGTCTTTTTAACACCGTTTTTCTGTGAACTCCGCTAAGAGCATAGATTCTATCTAAAGCTTTTCGGTATTCTTCCCTAAATTCACATATCTCGTTCGGATCTGAATTATCGTAAAATGTTTGCCACCACTGTATTCTTCTTGCCCACTCATCTATGTGTGCCTCGGCCAACTTAAACTCTCTTGGTTCAACACAAATCTTTCTATTTGAAAGACTTATTCCCCTATCATCAACCAAAACTCCACCAACACCACTACTCAAACTTCCTACATGAGTCCAAGCCGATAAACCATTCCATAGATACTGTCGTTTTTCCCAGTGAACCAAGTCTTCGGGGCTACCATGATATTGTTGTAGGCATAAGAACTTTAATCCTTTAGACCTTAATATGAGGCTAGTGTTTACAAAAGTGTCTCCATATCCAGTTTCTTTCATCACATAATTCAATGGTTCTACAACTTCACCCTTCTCCCAAGCCTTGGCCTTAAAGTGCCTATCAGTGTCTAACAATGTCTGTGTCTTACAGAAAAAGAAACATGGCCAAAAATTACATCCATGATCCCCCAAACCCTCATAATCAACTCCCCACTTTCTTTTGGCTTCTTCTAGTATTTCAAAAGCACAACTGCCCCTCTTCGAGCCAACACAATCCACCTCTCCGTCCTCAACGTGTTTAAAACAAGAATCAATATGGCCTTTCTTGAAGACATAAGCGTCATCTTCGACCAGCATTACATATTCTTCCTTGCACATTTCCAATAAGATTTTGATGGCGTCACCATGTTCTATTTGGTGGTCTATATATACAAAACTAGCCCCGTATCTTTCGAGGAGTTTTTGTTCGTACTCTATGACCTCTTTCTCTATGCTCGAATTTAAACAAACATATAATTTGTCGACTTCATCCTTATAGTATTTGGCATAGTTCTCAAGCCAATATTTTAATAGGAACGGGTCGCACGGGGTTGGTAATAAAACTGCTCTACTTCTCATATTTATTAAAATTATAATCGGATTCGCTGACCTTGTAAAAGCCAGTTAGACCTCTTGGGGTTGGCAAGTGGAACACGCAAACCGAGCCGTCGAGAACCAGCTGACTGATTGGAGCAGGTATTTTTCCGAATGGCCAAGCAAAGCCGTGTTCCTCGTTAGGAATTTGGTGCATGTGTCGGTGTAAGTCGTGGATAAATATGTAACCACCTTCCTTTAGGTGTGGGAAAAACTTGATAAATTCTGCAAATCTTGTCTGGGGTTCAGTGTCTAATAATATAAAATCATACTTAATTGTTGGCTGATCCCCACCGATGGTTTCTTGGATGGTGGCATTAGAACCTCTCCAATCTTCTGGGATTTTAAAATCTTTTACATCACCAAAATGGCATTCAACAAAATCTTGAAGACCCATCTTTTCAATTCTACGTTTAGCTTCTACATAAATAACTGGCAAAAACTCAACTGTATCCAAGTGCCCTTTATTATTATCCTTCAAAGCCATCCCTAGATAGGAAGCACCAACGGCAACATGAGTCCCTGTTTCTAGTACAAATTCTGGTTTTAAAACTCTCAAAAATCCGTATAAAAACTCTCCGACCTCACATTCAATACCAGCGTCGTTAAACGCTGTGTATTCAGAAGTGGTTTTATTCCACTCTCCCTCATTGTGGACAACTAAGCTGGTATCTTTTTCTTGCAATTCTTTTGTGATTGTCATTTGTCTAAGTTTAAATATTTTAACCATTGATTCTTAATAGTTTCCTTACTAAACAACTTAATTGCCGTTTCTCTTCCCTTTTTACCTATTTTTTGGGCATAATCCTTGTTGCTTAATAAGATTGAAATGTAGTCCTTTAATTTGTCAATTTCATCGCTACAAAAACCGTTTACACCATCCTCGATAATCTGATCTACCTCATAGAAGTCTAGCTGTTCAAACTTCTCAATATTAGCAGTCTTTTTTCCGATTGCTAAAATGGGAATACCAGTCATCATGGCTTCAATAAATGATAGCGTGTAGCAAGCGGGGTAAGTTCCACCATAGGCGTATGCTCTGGCGTCCCTCATCTTTCCCTTCATTAACTCATAAGGCAATTCTCCACCATTCAAAGATCCAAGATCATCATTTCCATTACCATATACTTTTGAGTTAAAACCTTCCATCATCTTAATAATTTCATCGTGGTGGCAGAAATCACGCCTACCTTTCAAGCTTTGGGTGAAGTTAATGACTAAGGGGTCATCACCATTCCAATCTTTAAATTCGTCTGGGTCTTTATAAAATCTAATCATAGCCGTCTCACCAGCATAATTAGGCAAATTCTTTTCCATTGGGGAATATCTAACCACTTCCAAACCCTCGTCAATCAATGGCTTTAATCTCTTCTCTAGTCCACCAGTAGACTGTCCTATTGACCTAAAGATAACTCTTTTGTGTTTAATTCTTTGCCAATTCTGAAATAAAACATCGGGGCTATGCATAATCATTATCACATCAAAAGGTTCTATTAGTTCTGGGGGAAGTTCTGTCCGTGGGGTACTTCGTGCAATTTGGGCTAAATCTTCGTGGTAAACCATTCCCTCTATTGCGGGACGGGGTAGAGTTATATGTCCCTTCGGGTCAATATAAGCCCCGTTCGAAAAGACATCAATTCCCATTTCGGTAAACAACTTAACTTCGTCATATTCAAGAATAGAATGGCAGGAAATATAGTGTAGTTTCACTTTCCTAAATAATTCATAACGGTACATACTTGAACATCGTCACTTCGATTTTGACAGACAAGTACTTTTGGCTTATTGGCTATGTGAACGTAATAGGCCAATACAAGAATTAAACAAATGTACATAATCGTTTCCATTTTTCTCATAATTGTTTTTGAATAATTTCTAATCTACTTTTCATTATGTCACCAACTACTGGTAAGTCAAATTCTCTCTTGACAGTTTTCTTTGCTTCCTTACCCATCTGGCTCACTATTTCCCTAGACTCAAACATATACCTCATCTTCTTTTTAACTTCGTCAATATCAACATCCGCCCAGTTCTGGTCTTGTGTGTACCAGATTTGATTTCTTGAATTTGCTCTTACTGGGATCATCTTTGGCTCAAGTAACAGTGAATCTACGTTTTGAGTTAGATATTCATGGCAACCACCACAATTCGTTGAGATTATTGGTTTACCCATTAGCATGGCCTCAGTCTGCGGTATTCCCCACCCCTCACCTCGATGTGTGCTAACATAAACATCAAATGTCTTGTGGAAGCGATATATCTGGTGTCTGTCCATTAACTCCTTATAAAGATATAAGGGGGCGTATTTACTCAAATTAAGTTTTCTCTTTATTGCTTTAACGTAATCGTCGATCTCTCTTTGTTTCTCTGGCCTAAAACTATCTACATAAGTCTTAATCGTTAAGCTGACGGGCTCTGCTGGGTCAAATTCAGTCCAAAAAGCCTCTAGTAGCGCCGACGGGTTCTTTCTCTCAGTCCATTCAAACATAGAATAGAATTTGAAGTCTTGATTATTCGAAACTAAATAAGGTTCTATTTCATCTGAATTAATCCTACAATCAATGGCCTCTGGTATAACATAGATCGGTTTTGTTACCCCAGCCTTCTCTATTGCTTTTTTATTAAATTCGCTGGCAGTCCATATCTCATCACAATACTTCTGAACATTATCAGCGAAATCTTTGGGGAGTTTATCTGTCTCCCAGATAACTCTTCCGATGTGGTATTTGCCTTCTTCGTAGTATTTAGAATATACGTTGGGAGTAGTGTGAAGTATTTTTATACCATAAGATATAGATAGGTCTTGTCGCTTACGACATTCCTCACCCAATTCACCAAAATCTGACACCTCCAATACATAGCTTGGCATTTCGGTTTTCACTTCAACCCCAGCACTCAACAGAGCGCCGACATCATGGCGACCAGCTTCTCCGTATCCCGAATAGTCTCTTAGTGCACCACAATATTTGATGTTCATTTTATATTTTTATATAGTTGTTCATGTTTTCTAATATAATTTCTTTTCCACATGACTGGCAGGTAACTTTGTTACCAATCATTTTACTGCTGGTGAAGATTGCATTATTGGTGCAAGCGGGACACACATATCTATATTTCATTTTCGGCTGATCGTTTGTTTTTTTTACTTTTTTCATATTTGTATAAACTATTTAACCTCACTTAATTGTAATACATTTGTTAGAGCTTTTTTTTCAATAGGCTTAGAATAGAGTTCCTCAACCATCTGTTTAAGCTTAATAGCCGTTTTTCTAAAAGTCCACTGTCTCACATACCGACTAGCTCTTTTGCCCATCTCTAAAGCTTCATCTTGATGTTCGTATATATAACGCATTTTCTTCCTCAGATCTTTCACATCACAAATCACCATCTTTCCAACATCTTCACCCTTATATTTATGATATAGGGCGGGGCAGTCTTCTTTAACTTTTACTTCATACATACATTCTTTATCAAAATATTCACTTATCCCGTGTGCATTGGGTACAATCGCAGGTAATCCAGTTGCCATACACTCTAGCGGAGTCATGCCAAATCCCTCACCCCTTGAAGGAAAGACGAAACAATCAGACTTATGAATCAGTTCAACTAACTCTTTCTCGCTATATTTTTTGCAAATAACTTCTATATTAGGGTACTTGTCTTTAATGATAGGAATTGGCGGACTATTCAGTGTCGTCTTTAAAACCAACTTGACTGGTTCTGATTTATCAAATTCTTGGGTAAATGCCTTAAATACCTCTAAAAAACCCTTTCGAACATTAAATGCGTTATAGTGCAAAAAAACAAATGGTTCATGCTTTTCGCTTTTGTTCTCTCTCTCTTTAAAAGTATATACATCATCGTCGTAGCCCAATGGAATAACATCGGCATTAACACCAGAATTTTTGAATACGTCTCTACACCATCTACTGGGTACAATCACCTTGTCGGCAGATTGTAAGTATTTTACCCAATCGTCTGGTATTTTAGTACTCTCAAACATCGTATAAATCACCTTGAATGGGTTTTCCATTTTTAGTACGGAATATGGATTATGAAATAGTAGTCCAACGAGTTGTTTCTTAAAAACACGGGATATGTCTACGTCTAGGTTGACCAATTCTTTGACAATCTTATCGCTGGCTACTCCATAACCATCTTTGCCACCCTCAACTACCGTGGACAAGTAAATGCCTCGAACAAAATTGTTTTGAATAACCTCTTCCCTTCTCGTTGTTACCTTCTCTGCTATCTTATATCTTTCCATAACGAAATCTCTTTCTTCTTCTGGCGTAATCTTCTCAAATCCTTTTGTATTTAGGTATTTTTCGTATTCATTTGGCTTGTCTATGCAAACAATTCTTCCTTTCGGGTTTCTTAGATAAGGCATATCTTCATTTTACAATCATTTTATGTTTTGTCAACAACAAAAACCCCGCTCTTTTACAAGCGGGGTTATCGAGTATCGGTTAATTAGAAGGATTCCACTTCTACGAGTCTTCGATCATCTAAGATTGCAACTCCAAAGAGGACATCAAGTGTCAATTGGTGTGCACCGATATCTGCATTGTACCAGAACATCGAGCGAAGAGTGATCCCTGTTAAAGGATCGTTGATAACTGCTGAATAACCGCTGAATCCTTTTGGGGTAGGTAGTGCTCTAGTAGCCAAGACCATACCGTTTTTGGAATAAGCGAAGTTATGATAAGCAACGGGCGAACCAGATGTAGGAATCATTTGAGACTCAGAAACGAGCATGCTATAGGCTTTAATCATTTCACCTTCGGTGATTTGACCTTGCTTTCCAGTAGCGTCATATCGTGAGAATTTATCAGTACCGAGTAAGTCATTGTAGATCGTTGAATCACAATAGAAATACTTTTGCTCCAATTTAGGAACTTTTTGATCGGTAAAGAATTTTCGGATAGCTAACATTGAGGTGTCAATGGTAGTTTCACTTGTTCTGTTCCAAGTGAGAGTGTTTGTGATTTGTGGGTGGAGATCGACCAAAGACTGTTCAATGGCTTCTGAAAGAGCAATAGCTCCATCTTCTCCATATCTCATTTGTGTGTCTTGGTTTTCAAACACCTTAGTAACATCGTCAATTGTGAAGGTAACTTCTTTGTGTTTGTCCAAAGTAACTTCCTCGTAAGTGCCAGTTGGGTTTTGTTTTGTGAACGCAACACCAGCGACTTTATCGTTTGCTGTTACAGCACCAGTTTTTGGAACTTGGATTTTATCACCAATTTGAGCAGTAGCCCAATCACTATCTTTAGACACGGTTTTTGCCATGTTCAAATAGCTAGGTAATCTCTGTAAACATTTTTGGGCAATTATCGTCGGGATAAATACCGCATTTGTAGTATTGTTTAATACGTTTTCCGCCATATAAGTAAATTAAAAATATAATAGAACCTTTCTATTATGCCTACATATCTTGTTCGATTTGACCAGTTTTCATAGCTTCCAAAATTTCAGTCTCATGCTCTTGGTAGAACGCAACATTGCTTATTTGCGACTGTTTAAACTTTGGCGTTGCGTTGTTATTTGCAGGATTTGTCCCGTTCGCTAAAGTTGTGGAGTCAAAAAGGTATTTGTCATTTTCAGCCAAACCTTTTAGTGCTTCTTCAACACCTTCCACCGAACCGTCATCCTTAACAACGATTTTGCTTCTGTCAACTAATTTCAAAACTGTTTCAGGGTTTAAAGCTCCAAGTTTTGAAGCGCTTGCTCGAATTACACTGTCCAAAGATGATTGTTTAAGCTCGCTCTCCAATTTCTGGTTTTTCTCCTTTTCCATCTTTAGAGCTTCCTCAAACTTTTTATCTTCTTCAAGTTTCTTTAAGTCTGCTTCTGACTTTTCCTTAGCGATTTTTTCGCCTTCCTTGGCTTTCTCGTTAAGTGCCTTAAATCTGGGGTGTTTCCAAATTCTTTCATCTTCGAACACCTTGTCGATTTGGTCGTCTGTCAGTTTTGATATGTCAAAGGGCTTTGATAGTTCCTTTTTTTCATCTTCTAGTGTTTTTATTTTCTTTTCTAGTTCCTCGATTGTTTTAGGCATAATTTTGTCCTAATTCGTGTTTTACGTGCAACGCCACTAAAGGATAACAACTTAATTATATAACAATAGAAATTATTGTCAATCAAACGACTACTCTGCTAATTCATATTTTCCAGTTTTTGGATTGAAAGAACGTGTCTGTTTTGAGATCTCTGGGTCATAGACATTAATTGCATGTCGACAGTTAGGATGAAACAACCCGCTCTCTTCTGCCTCAGTCAAAGTTGGGTATCCCTTGGTATTTCCAGTCAAAGATAAAATCTTAGATTGCCATGGGGCACATAAAGGACAACTACTTGGATGACTAGACACTTGTACTAGATCATATTTATTCTCAACTACCCTATTAATTAACCCTCTATTGCGTGCTTCGGCGGTCTTTGTCCTAATTAACATGTCCGTGTACCTGTCCAGTGTCCATTTCCTCCCACCTTTATCTATTAAAGAAGCCAACCCTTGATCTTTAAGATATCCGTTTATGTAAGCACGAATTGCCTTTGTTGCTTCACCGCTTATCGCCCCCTCCGCCATTCTCATTTTAATTTCTTCTTTAACGGCCTTGTTTAGTAACATCTCAGCATTCCTTTTTACCCCAGTTATTCCACCAGCAAAAGCCTTAGAAGTATCGTCAATTAAATTTATAATAGCCTCTTGATGGAGAAGGTTAAACTGCATGTCGCCAATCAATTCAACCCCAAAGCTTTTTAGTTGCCTGTCTGCTTGATTAAAGCCTATTTTGTAATTGTTAGGGATTTCTTTTTCCAAAAAGTCTTGAACGTCCGCACCCAACTTAGTTAATATTATCTCAATCTGGCTCAAAATAGATCTTCTGTTGTAAATACCGAAATCAGTGGCGGTGGATATCTCCAAGACAATCTTTTTATATGCCCGCTTATAAAGCTTAATGATCTTGTTAATGTCTCTGTCTGGTAGACCAACCTCAATAGGGAAGAGCATTATTTACCTCCCTGTTTTTCCGCCTTTTTCTTCAGATCTTTAACTTGGTTAAAGGGATTGTTTTTCATATCAAAGCCATTGGTGGGCATTTCAATTGCCTTTTCATCCTTAATCTTTTTGGCCTTTTCTACTGCTGTGTCCCTGTCCACACCGTCAATTTTCATAATAGCGTCTTCAATTGTCTCCGTGCCTCCGTCTATTCTGGCGTTCTCGTTTTCAATTAATTCAGTCTCATCAGCAGGAATACCATCAGCCCATACAATCTCGGGTATGACTGGTTCGCCACTAAAGGCAACTCCACCAGCCTTCAATCCCCATGCTTTGGCCAACATCATGCTTCGATAGATAATTTCTTTAATTGCATTATCGTAATAAAGTCTCTTTCTTGCGGTCTTAGCGATGGTTCTTAACATCTTATACTTTAAAGCTCTACCGCTGTCAGACTGCCCCTTGCCCATGCCTAGGATATCTGGGGAAATTTCAGATGTCATCATCAAGAGCTCAACCATCTTGTCAATCTCATTAAACGCATTCTCTAATGAGGCGTCCCAAACAACATATTCTGGCTTACCGTCGTTTGCGTCTTGTACTTCTACCACACCCAAACTACCCTTTTTTACTTTTCCCTTCTCGTCTAGGATTCCAGTTGGGACAACAAGTAACGGATCACTGTGTTTGTCTAAAATGTTATCAATCTTTGAAATACGGTTGTTAATAGCAAAGAACAGGGTATCAAGATCATAGAAGTCACTGATTCCCCAGAACCTACTCACCGTCTTCCAGTTGGGAATATGAACTACCAGTTGGCGATTAATTTTTGTATCTTCAAAAGGTTTGGTTGTGGTGTCGCCTATCTCAGAAAAAGGAACTTTCTCGACTACCTTGTCCCCCTCCATTCTCCATAGCTCGTTTACAATCTTTTTAGGAAGGTGTATCTCTTTCCGTAGGTACTTTTTTGGCTTATTATCTTTATCAATAAAATCTATAATCCAACACAATTCTTTTACTTCTGGGTCTTCGTCAATGTTACTTAGGTTTATCTTCGGAAAATATATAGATGGTGGTAAATTCGACAAAATAATAGAACTATCTTCATCACCAGCCATCCTTTTACCAATCCTCAATTTAAACAAAATATCACCTAGGTAAGAATTAGATAAGGCGCTCTCGTATAATATTTGATTTAGTTTGTTTTCTTGGACAAATGAATCAAGCCAGTTTTGTTGCTCTTCACTCTCGACCTTTAATTTAATTGGCTCTGAAAAAAGCATGTCGGCAATGACTTTAGAAATTAATCCTGCGAAATTGGCCTTAACATAGCGAATCTTTGCATAAGCCTTGTTAAAATCCTTGTTGTTGTCAATTGCAATATTAAAGGCTGTAAAATGGTCGCCCATGAAAAGCTTTTCGTAATAGTCGTAACCACTTAGTCTCGGTTTATCACTCGTCTTAGGAAAAAGTACTTCTGATGTTTCTGCCATATTATTATTTTACTATAAATCTTGTGTTAATTATAAACCAGTATTGTTAGATTCCCAAGTTCTAGCGGGCTCTTTGTAGTGTTTAATCATTTGTAACGCTATAAATCCTGCAAATAACCTATCGTCATGTTTACCGTCAGCATGCTCTCTCTTTCCGTTTTCTTTTTTTACAAATGTCTTCATTTCCCCAAGAGTACCAGTTGAGTTAATTGTCAAAGTATCCTCTTCAAAAGCAATAATAAACTCGTCGATCATCACATCTCTGGTCTTAGAATTGGTATTCCAACCAATCTTCTTGGTCTTTTTGGCAGTCTTTTCGTCTATTGTGGTAGTAAAGAAGTAGTTATCATAAATCTTTGAAAGAAAAAGAATACAGGTCAACATGTTGTTTTCAACCCCTACATAAGCCTTATTGTAATAATCTCCTGCAAGTTTAGCCAAATCTGCTAATTCATCTGGTCTTATCTTTCCATAGAACTGTGCCACTTGGAATCTTGTATCTTTATCCCAAACGTCAATACATGAGGCGTCTGCACCTTCTCCATCACTTGGATCTACCCCTATTACATACTTATGTCCAATTATGACATTCTGCCAAACAATAAACCCTTTAGATTGTAGCGTCGGTATTCCACCCAATAATTGAGGGTTCGGCTTGGTGGCTTCAACCTTTTCAGTATCGAATACGTTACCAGCACCACTCTGAAAAGCCTCTAAAACAGTGATTGGGTATTCTTGCTTAAATAACTGTTCACCAGTTAGTCCCAATAAACCTTTGTCGCTTCTCATTAACTCCTTCATCTTCCACCTTCTCCAAAGCAGTTGACCTTCTGTTAAGTTGTACCTGACTTGGATCTCCGTTTCATACTGACTCTTCTCCCCACACTCCCCGCTTAAAGTGTATTCTGGGTTTTCATACCAAGCATAAAAAAATGCCCGATAGTCTAAAGGTGTTGGATGTGGATTGGTTCTAGCTTCTTCATAAACATCATAAAACTCATCAAAACCATTACCTGTTGTTTCCTCGCTTATTCTTCCAGATAATGGCACTGCTTGCTTAGAACCAGCATTCAACTCTTGACGATCTTTTATGTAGGCGCTCTCGGTTATATGTAGATTCTGAACAGTACCAGACCTTAGCTTCAATGCCACATAGATTGATGAGTCCAACTGCTCACCATCAAACCTAAACGTGAAGTCGTACTGCCGTTTAGTGTCTGTTTTTGTTTTGGGTTTTAGAAACTCTGGTAAGTTTGTATAAGCTCTTTTCACAATATCAAAGATCTTATCCACGGCCTCTCTCTCATGGCCTAGAATAGCGCAAGTAGTACCCTTAACCCACAATGCCTCGTCTAATAAATCAATGCAATAAAAAGTAGTAAACCCAAACTGCCTCGCTTTAAGTACAAGTGTTCTGGTAAAGTCTTTCCTATCGACCGCATGTTTAAGCTGTACTGTATTCGGCTTAAAGGTTACTAACTCCCCCTCCTTGTTCTTTATCTTGTAGAGATGGGTCATTCTCCACCCCTTGTTTTGAAGTTTCTTCAATAAGGTCTTTTGCCAAATCTCCATAATTTGTTTTTAAATCTTCTAAATTAGTAGGTAATAAACTCACACCACTTGCGCCAGTCAGTTCACTTCTAACCGCAAATTCCTCTTTCTTCTTTCGTTCTAAATACCATCTTGCATTTTCCGCTGAATCCAAATTTGAGAAAACAGTTTGCCTTGCCTTTAATGTTGGGTTTTGTTTCCATTCTTCTTTTAGCTCCAAAAATTCTGGGTAGTCTATTTGAAAGGCATATAAAGAACTTTTGCCTATATTAGCCCAAAAACACGCTTCTTCGTCCGTAGAACCTATGATAAAAGCTTCATATAATTTACGGAGTACAGACGTGTCGATTATTTTAGGTCTTCCAACCTGTGGTTTTGACTTGTTTTCTGTCTTTAATAATGCTTTAAAGATATCAGTGTCTTCTAACCGATTTAGTCCTTTGTCTTTGGCTTCTTGTAGTTCTTTTGGTGCTGTCATAATTTATTTTACATTAATAAGTGGACGTGTCGACATTGAAGCCGAGTTCCTAGTCAGTTATTCCACTGACTGGCTAGACCTTTCACGCCCCTAATTACTAGAAGGGATTTGCCCAAACTTCTCTCTTTCCTTTTGTCTTAAAATACGACACTGCTTACATCTTTTGGGCGGGAGATATCCTTTACTCTCGTAAAAGTCTTGATCTCTAATTGAGAACAAAAATTTCTCCCCACAAGCGCAGGTTAGCCATATATCTTCTTTATCTTTCATTTTTTTTATATAATTTAACTATTACATTATAACCATTTTACATTCTCTTTGTAAAGAGCTTAATATCAAATTATAGTCTCCAAAAAAGCATTGCTTTGATTTTTTTCTTAATGACTCGTACCATTCAACCCCTCTAGTGTCTATTAGCCACTGCTTAAATTCGTTTGGAGATCTATGAGCCGAAAAGTCTCCGCCCGTGTGGTGCTCTAAACACAAACAGATACCATTGTTTAAATCCCATCTTACCGTTTGGTTTATACGCCCAAAAATATGATGTGGGGCTAAACTATAAGTTGACCCACAATATTCGCACCTTTCATTGCCTCTTTTTATAACTAATTTTGACCAAAGAACATCAAGGCTTTTTTTATTCATCTTAAAATGACACTAGAGAGACTCTCTTTGGCGATAGTAACTAAAACCATCTTGTGAGTGTCAATTGTTAATAGATAACCGCTGTGCCAGAAATATCTGACCCCATCTTGGTTCTTTCCGTACTTTTCCTTTTTATATCTCTTTCTATATATTGGCACTTTCACCTCTCTAGCCAATTTCCACATACGTTCCAGCATGGCAACACTTATAGTGTTTTCTTTCATCCTCTGCTGGGCGTGAGTTGATATAACTAACGGTCTTCTCATTTTAGTTGATTTATATTATTTTCCACCATCTTTTCGACCAATTTTTTAAAATCAACGTCGGTTTTCCAGCCGATTGATTTTATTTTAGTTGGATCACCTAACAACGAACAGGTATCTTTTCTGACAAATCTTGGATCTACGTAAATATACTTTTCCCAATCTTCTATACCAACAAACTTAAATGCTGTTTGTACCAGTTCCCTAATTGAATGTTGTTCGCCTGTTGCAATAACAAAATCATCTGGCATGTTTAATTGAAGCAACATCCACATTCCCCTAACGTAGTCTGGGGAATACCCCCAATCTCTTTTAGCGTCCAAGTTTCCCAAACTTATCTTTCCGTCCTTGACTAGTGGTTCATTTTCTTCGTTCAAGGCTGGTGACTCCTTCATACCCAAGCTTATGCAAGCTACTCCATAGCAGATTTTTTGAGTAACAAATTGAAGACCCCTTCTTTCGCTTTCGTGATTAAATAATATTCCACAAGCAACAAATAAACCCTTGTTTCTGTAAATATGCGCCATTTGGTGCGCATACATTTTTGAAACCGCATAAGGGTTGCTTGGATTAAACTGTGTTGTTTCCCTTTGAGGACTTTCAAACGCATTGCCAAACATTTCGCTTGTAGAGGCTTGATATACCCTCGTTTGTGGGGAATATATGGACACTGCTTCAAAAAGCCTGTGACTACCCAAGGCGTTCACGTCAGTGGTAAGAAAAGGTTGCTTAAAGCTTTCCGCAGGACTTGATTGCGCCGCTAAATTATAAATTTCATCGAACTGTCCGTCTTTTACTATCTTTACTATACTGGTAATATCTGTCATGTCGCCATAAATTAAATTTACTGACCCAAGAAGGTGTTTTATGTTTTGATAATTTGGACAACTAAGCCTTCTAACCATTCCATATACCTCGTATCCTTTATCTAAGAGAAACTCCATTAAATAAGAACCATCTTGCCCATTACATCCAGTAACTAGTGCTTTTTTTCTTTCTTGACTGTTTTTTTTCATAGTTTTTTAATCATAGTAATAAATAACAAAAATAAACCCATAAGAAAAACACTCAATACTATTGCTGTTGGATAATCCATTTATTTTCTCCTTTTTTTAATTATTAATTTTATCTTTTCTTCTACTGTGTCTGATTTAGTCATTTCTTCTCCTCCATAATCTTTTGAAGTTCTTTACGGATGGCTAAACCATCAGCTAATCCCTTGGTTATTGGAATTGTGGGTATTAGTCTGGTTATTGCTAGTTTAATTTCCATTAACTCTTCTCGGTCATTGGTTAGTTTAGTTTTCATTTTTCCTCCTTTCTCTGCTTGATGGTTTGACGCACTTTGTCAAACAAGTCTTGTGGAAAAAACTTACTATCAGCATCACTATTATTGTCTTTATCTCTTTTCCAATATTTCATATCATCATCTA
>JAHISN010000065.1 GCA_018818265.1 Patescibacteria group bacterium
CACAGACGCAGAATTGTTCTCCGTAAAGTCACTAGCGCTGCTTACTCTAAAGCCAATTATTATCGTACTAAATAGCGGCGAAAAAGCTCTTAACCAGGAACAGCTGCAAATTGGCAATTACCCAACACTAAGGATTTGCGCCAGCATAGAAGCTCAGATAGCAAATCTGCCGGCGGGCGAAAGATTAAACTTATTAAAACTTTATAATATTAAAGGGTCCGGCCTTGATTTGTTAATCTCAAAGGCCTATGATTTATTAGGATATATTACCTTCCTTACCGCTGGGGAGAAAGAAGTTCGCGCCTGGCCAATACCAAAAGACACAAAAGCCCCGCAGGCGGCAGGCACAATTCACTCTGATTTTGAAAATCACTTTATTAAAGCAAAGGTTGCCGCTTACGATGATTTTGTTGCTTGCAATGGATGGAACGGACTTAAAAACATCGGCAAAACCAAAATTGAAGGTAAAGACTATATTGTTAACGAAGGTGATGTTATAGAGTTTATGACTAACGCTTAACGGTAGATATAGTCCGTATAACGTGAGTTTATGGCCAAGAGCGAAAACAATAAAGAATACAAATTAATAATCGTGGGAACCGGTCCCGCTGGTTACACCGCCAGTATTTATGCCAGTAGATACAAAGTACAAAACCTGCTAATTGGCGCATTGCCAGGTGGGCAAATTGCTAAAGCTCACAAAGTGGGCAATTTTCCTGGTTTCTCAGAAGTATCGGGAATGGAGTTGGCGCAGAAGATTGAAAAACACGTAGATGAATTAGGTGCCAACAAGATAATAGACAATGTAATAGATATTGAGAAAATAAATAATCAGTTCATTGTCAAAACAGCAAATTTGGGAAGTTTCAAATCCAAGGCCGTGCTCTTGGCAACCGGAACAAGAAGAAGGAAGCTCGATCTACCCAGGGAGCACCAGTTTCTGGGAAAGGGAGTATCATATTGCGCAACCTGTGATGCTTCCTTCTACAAAAATAAAGTTGTCGGTGTTGTGGGAGGAGCAAACGCCGCAACGACTGCCGCACTGCTACTTTCTGATATTGCTGATAAAGTTTATATTATCTATAGGCAGCAAAATTTGCGCGGGGATCCAATATGGATCGATCAGGTCAAGGCGAAACCCAACATCAAGATTATTCTCAACACGAATGTTACTGGTCTTCTGGGGAATGACCAGCTTGAAAAAGTTCAATTAGACCACAGCTACAAGGGCGCAAACGAATTAGCGCTAGATGGGTTATTTCTTGAAATTGGTTCAATTCCAAGTACAGAGTTTATACAAAGCCTTGATATAGAAACTACAGACAAAGACTATATTAAAGTTGGGAAAGATCAAGCGACAAACATCAAAGGCTTGTATGCCGCGGGAGACATAACCGACGGCTCAAATGGGTTTAGACAAGTTATAACGGCCTGCAGTGAGGGCGCCATTGCCGCCAATTCTATTTATGAGTATTTGTCCCAACTGACAGACTAGCCGCACTTAACACAACTTGCCATAAGCCCCAGAGTGTGATATAAACAACGGCATAAGCGGGTTGTTCGCGCATTAACATTCAAATCACAAAATAACTAGAACTAAGGAGACAGAAATGAAGCCCATTCGTACGAGAACAGTGGGATCTAGACGGAGGGTAGAATCTATTGAAATGCGGAAACGGCGGCACGGCTACTTCCCCAAGCTCTTTGTCTGGCGGGGGAAACGATACGATGTGCAGGCCGTGGAGCGCTGCTGGACCATTTCGCGGCGTAGCCTCGGGAATCGCGTAGAGCGGCACTGCTTCCGCGTGCGCTGTTCCGAGGGCACGTTTGAGTTGTATCAGGACGCGCGGCACAACACCTGGCACATATCCAGGTAGGTTGCCACACAAACATTAACACGGGGGGGGCTTCACGCCCCCCCCATTTTTTTGTCCTCTAAATTCTTCACATCTATAACTAACATCTAGGAATTTCGTTCTTCCGTCGCTAGGCTTCAGCCAGAGGCTGATCCGCCTTTGGCGGAAAAGCCTAGCCGCTACAATAAGAGCCTAGCCGCTACAATAAGAGTCGCTAAGCTACCGGCCTCGCCTGACGTGGGCTCGCCTCGCTTCGCGAGTCAAAGCGGGCCTAGGCGGAAAGCCCAGCCGCTAAGGTGAGAAGAAACCAGAACATCCACCGTTCATCACCATCCTGATAGAATGGCGCATCCTGGTTTTCTCACGTGAGGCTAGGTAGATTTGTCCCCAAAGACAATGTCCGACTTTCGCATTTCAGTGCGCAACTGTGAAGGGGAGTAACAGCCTAATTCACGTTCGAAGTCCTGAATATTGCAATTTTTGCGAAAGTCAGGAATACGTGTATAATAAAATCAAAGTTATTACTATGTTTAAACTGCCTAAATTCTCCAAACCTAAAAAGGAGGCGTCGTTTCTTGTGCTGGACTTAGGAACATCCGCGGCTAAGGCGGGCATTTTTCGCAAGCAGGAAATTGGTAAAGCGACAACCGTTGAAGAGGATTTAGAAACAGATACGAAAAGTTCAAGTCACCTGGAAATTTTGGCTCTTAGCCGCCAGCCGCACGGACAAACTAGTTTTCGCGGCCATCAAATTTATCAAGTGGACGCTGTTTTAGAAACCTGCTCCCTGGCTATCGAAAGGGTTACCCTGGAATCCGGTATCAATCCAACAAGAAGCATCCTCTTAGCTTCAGCATTTACCAGAACAGTAAGCACTAATGTTAAACTGCGCCGCGCCGAGCCAGAAAGTGAAATCTCCGAATCTGAATTAGACGGCATCTTACAGCGTATTGAACAGCAAACTGCCGATCACGCCTATCAGAAAGCCGCGCGTCTTTTCACCAACGCTTCGGGCCAATTTTCCTTACCGGAAGAACTTCATCGTTTAGAAAGCAAAATTACTGGTTTTCAACTTGATGACAAAAAATTAGAAAGCCCCGTTGGCTTTAGCGGGAATGAGTTAAAAGTTTCTCTTAATGAGCAATTCTGCCTCAAGAAAGAACACGCGCTATTAACAAAGATTATTGGCACCTTAGATTTAGAGATTAAGAAAATAAGCAGTGCCGCATTAGGACCGCTTAATTTTTTAATGCCGCACTACCCTCGTGGTATTTTAGTAGACATCGGCGGGCGAATTACCGAAGTTATCCTTTTTAACGAAAATAATATTGAGAGCAATGCTTTTTTTAACTGGGGCGGGACACATCTAACCTGGAATTTGATGCGGCATTTTGATCTGGCTTATGATTCCGCGGAAAGATTAAAAATTGCTATTTCTCAAGATAATCTGGAAATACAAAAACAGAAGGCGGCCGAAGATCTAACTCGCGCCTGGCTGGAGATTTTGCTGGTTGGCATTTGCGAAAGCTTAGGCACGCTAAATATAACAAGTCTGCCGGAAAATGTTTTTATTAGTGGCGGCGGCTCGCGGGTCAAACACCTCAAATCAGCCTTTATTGCTTATCCATGGACAAAGAAGCTGCCCTTTACCGCTTTCCCCAAACCCAAATTAATTGACATAACCGAGACAGCCAGCCTTACGGGCAAAGAGAGTGAGGCAAGAAAGCCAGAATATGCTGGAATTATTGGAGCCGCCCTATCATGATCGAACTAACCTTCAGTCCCCAAGACAACCTAGCTCTCATACTTGATCGCCTTCAGCGGGAGGAAACTAATGAATTGAAACTCATTCTTGAGCCGGGCAATGAAGCTTTACAGTCACCTGCCAATCGCAAACTTATTAGCCGGATGGCGGAACAATGGGGCAAAAAAGTATTTATTGAAAGTACCAGCGCGAAAGATACTACAAGGGAGGATACGGAAGAGCCATCGGCTGACAAAAAAGCGGGGGCGGGGACAAGCACAGGAACAGGTCACACACCGCTAGAAAAAACAAAGCGCATTAGGAAAAAAAGGAAATTCCAGTTAAGTCCGCCCAAAGCTTTTTTGCTGTTAGCAGGTTTCTTTATCACCTTTTTGCTCGCTGCGGCGATTTTTGTTTATTTCTACCTGCCTCGGGCAACAGTAACTCTGTATGTACCAGAATCCGAGCTTAGCCGTCAGGAAAATCTTATTGTAAATCCACAGATACAGATTTTGGATATTGCTCAGCGAGCAGTTCCCGGCCAAACACTAACGGCGGAAAATGAAGTTAGCCAGCAGGCCGATGCCACTGGCATTAAAGTAACTGGCGAGAAAGCGAGCGGTACGGTTACTATTGTAAATAAAACTACAGCGACTATTTCGCTCAACAAGGGCACTGTCCTTACCGGATTGGAGCAAAACGCTAATTTGCAGTTTGTCCTGCAAGAAATTGCCGAGGTGCCGCCAGAGGCGCTCTCCACACTGGATTTCGGCGTTCAACATCTTTGGGGAACTCTCGAAGGTATCAGTATATTGGCGGCGGATATCGGCGAAAGCCATAACCTTTCTTTGGGAACCGTATTTAGTGTCGAAAACTATGATACTGATAAAGAACTCTATGCAATAAGTGAATCCGCTTTGTCTGGCGGATCAACTACCGAAATTACCATTGTCTCCGCCGCTGACCGCGAGCAAGCCCAGAGCGAACTTGCCGCCCAGCTGAATGCGACAAACAAAGACAATATAGAAGGCCAGTTAACGGCAGGACAGGAATTACTGAGCGAAACAATCAAGAATCAAATTGTCTCTACCAGCTTTAGTCATGAAATCGGAAGTGAGGCGGAAAAATTTACTGCTACCGTCAAAGTCCAATCTACCGCAACCATTTTTGACCACGCCCAGATAAAGGAGTTACTATCAACAGTGCTTCAAGAAAGTATCCCCGAAGGATTCGAACTTTCGAGCGAGGAAACAACCGTGGCCACCGAGGCGGTTAGCGTGAGCGAAGACGGCCAAATAGCCCTTATGGGAACAATTAAAGCAACGGTAATCCCGCAAATTGATTCCGAAGAATTACGAAACTCCCTTAAAGGTGTTAAGCCCAGCGAGGCCGAAAACACTTTAAAAAGACTAACCAAAATCAGCGGGTATCAGATAGATCTCTGGCCGCGTCTGCCAAGTTTTCTGCGAACACTACCCCATCGCTCCGCTCGCATCGAGTTCAAAATTGAGATCAATCGTTAATTTGTTAATCAATGGCTAAATATACCAGCGGAAAAGGCAAATACCAGCGGTCACGACCTTCTCAAACGAAACCTATCCGCCGCGCTCCGGACTACCTAATGGCGGCGCTTGTTGTGGGACTGACTATCTTTGGCGTAGCTATGGTCTATGATGCCTCGGCAGTTTTTGCTTTTGAAGACTTTGGAGATAAATTTTTCTTTTTAAAAAGACAAAGCATCTGGGCGGGCTTGGGCTTGATATTAGGATTTATTGTTAGTTTTATTGATTATCACCACTGGAAAAAGTTGGCAAAGGTAGGAATTGTTGCATCGGCAATTTTTTTGGCGCTAGTTTTACTTCCTGGCTTTAGCAGTGAAATATACGGCGCGCGGCGGCGATTGAGCTTGCCCATAAATATCCCTCTTATAGAACAGATTAGCTTTCAACCTTCCGAGTTTGCCAAGCTGTCGCTAATTTTATTCCTGGCTAGCTTTTTAAATGATAAAACCGGTATGCGCCGCGCTATGATTGCCGTTTTTCTGATAACCGTTTTTGGCGGGCTAGTTATGCTGGAACCGGATTTGGGAACAACATTAAACATGGTTGGCGCCAGCATGATAACGCTCTTTCTTTCCCCGGTATCCCTATTCTTCACCTTCCTGGTAACCACAGTCATGGGGGGGGCGGGGGCAATTTTGGCCTTTTCTTCTGAATACCGCCGCAATCGTCTACTTTCATTTGTTAATCCTTCGGTTGATAAATTAGGAATTTCTTATCACATTAACCAAGTTCTTATCGCTCTGGGGTCAGGCGGTCTCTTCGGGTTGGGATTAGGCTACTCTCGTCAAAAATATCAGTATTTGCCGGAAGTGGTCACCGACTCTATATTTGCGGTGATTGGTGAAGAATTGGGATTTGCCGGAGCAGCTTTAGTTGTAGCGGTGTTATTCCTGTTGGTCTGGCGCGGACTAAACATTGCGGAAAACTCTCCGGACCTATTTGGCAAACTCCTAGCAGGCGGCATCACTGCCTTAATAGGTCTTCAAATTGTGCTTAATTTGGGAAGTATGGTCACTCTTGTACCGCTTACCGGACTGCCCCTCCCCTTTATTTCCTACGGCCGCAGTTCTCTGGTGATTAATTTGGTAGAGACAGGAATACTATTGAACATATCAAGGTTTTCTAGGAGCAACAGCTAACATGAAAATACCCTCATCATTACCTTCCCGATTACGCAACATTGTTGTGGTTACACTAGCCCTAATAACCTTGTGCTACCTTGTTGTTCACGTCACTTTTATAAATCGCACGGTAGCGGATTTACAAACACGGCTGACCTCACTGGCCGCTATGTTCGCCAGTACTGAAGCATTGTGGAACCGACAGCATGCAGACCTAACTTTTGAAGCACACTTATCTTCTCTAAACACTTTTGCTGTAGAACAAGGAAAAAGGTCTATTGAGCAAACTTACGAAGACTTAAAATCCGAGGCCACTCAGGAAAAACTTGCCAAGATTGAAAGCGTTTATACTGCTTATCAGTCGGCATTAGAAAAAATTAATCGCAACAGCAATGAAAGCTTGGATACATCGTCAACCCAAAGCAATATCTCTGGCTGGGGAGAGAAATTCTTGAACCAAGAGTTTGATGAATTGGTTGCCGAAATAGACACGGAAAGCCAGTTGCTTGATGATAACTATCAAAGCCTACTGGCTCAACGGGCGGCCGATGAAATCGCCCGCCAGCAAACAGCGCCGACAGCGGTTCCGGCACCCGCCCAAGACTCTTCCACTTTTTCTCAAGGCTTCGCAACTCTGACAGTTAATACTGATGTAGGAACATTTACCGCTTACGTAGTCAAATACCCACTTAGCTCCACCCGCGTCCTAACGCTTACGGCAAATGAAGATGAC
>JAHISN010000066.1 GCA_018818265.1 Patescibacteria group bacterium
GGACTGCCAAATCGCCAACGGCTTCAACCTCATCAATATTGAACTTGGAAACCGTCATATTGATCCGCGATTTAGTTCCGGCAGCATGAAGCTCTTCTAGCACATGCACTGCTCTTTTGAACGAACTTGGCGCCCTTATCCAGTCGTGCGTTTCTTCAAGCCCATCCAAACTAACGATGACCTCATCAAATTGCACCACCAGCAATTTCTCAATCAACCGGTCACCATAAAAACCATTGGTATTGGTTGACACGTACAGACCTTTACTTTTGGCGTGCAATGCTACCTTGTCAAAGTCAGGGTGGATGATCGGCTCGTTGCCGCACAACCTGAACTCCAGTAACCCTAAACCAACCAGCTCATCAATGACCCTAACAATCTCTGAGTAACTAAGCGCCGGTTTATCGGGCAACCCGCACTTGTAGCAGTGTTTGCACTGTAGATTGCATTTTGGCGTTATTTCGAAATAAACACCAATCGGGGCACTTAGCTCCGCCAAAGCGGAACGCCCGTTACCAACAAATTCAATTGACAAAACTTGTTCAGGGCTGAGACCTAACACTTTTGCAACGTGCAAATTTACCCTCTGCAAAAACACTTCCCCATCAAAGAGATTTCCCTCCAGAAAAGCGTAATTTCTCGATTTCGGGTCATACACAATTGCCCCATCACGCTCTCTGCGAACACGGATTCTTTTCCTATTCACCTAGTTCCCCCTTCTTTTTATTTCTGATCGAACCCCTTTCCAGTTTAGCTTATACTACAAATAATTGGTCAATTTTAGTCCTGGCCTCACAGTTTCCGCCAGGCTTAGGCTACATTCATCTAAAAACACCCGCACATTAAGTTCCACTATAACACAAAACCACAATGCGGTACATCCCAAATTCGGCAGGAGTCGCTGTCTTAATGTGCAAATCTACTCCGCACTCAAAGCCTTTAACGCGTCATTTAAAACCTTCTCTAAAAATTCATCTATGTTTTTTGATTTCCGCCATAATTTTTTATATTCCGACAAGAGCGCTTCATGCTCTGGGTAGGTCAAATCTTCCACTTTACCCAGCATCTCCTGAAACGCGGGGAAAGTGAAAACCAAAGAATTAAAGATTTCCGAGACTTCCCACACGGTATCTGCATTTTCTTTCTCTAAACTAGAAGGAAACCTGCTGGCGATATAGTCATAAAATATAAAGTGCAACATTTCGTGAGCAATTAAAGCACAGGCTCTATTAATATGTTTATAAAAAACCTGAAACGTCTTTTCTTCCAAAAAGCGTGGGTTACAATTAAAAATCGAAAGGTAGCAGACATATCCACCCTCGGGCCAAGGATGGGAATTAAAAATTTCATCTACTGCCTGATAAAACTTATACTCTTTTCCCTTCCACACTCTGCTTAGACTCTCTTTTGCTTCCTTTAATTCTAAAAAGTGCTCTCTGTAAAAAACATCAACAAAATTATCAACCAGATGCTGTTTCGCAGATAAAGCCTCCCCTCTTACCTGCCCCAATTCAGGATACAGGCTAACAATTCCAAGCCCAAAATCAACCCCTGCCTTCTCACTTTCCAAAAATTCTACGCACATCTTCTTGTCCAAATCTTTATTTAGTTGGAATTTCACCCTAGGGTAACCATTGATCATACGCAAAAAGAGACAGTCCCCTATCCTACCCTACCCTACCCTACCTAACTCACCAATATCTTTTTTTCCCTCCCCTCCTCAAGTCTAGATTTGATTTAATGTACAGTTAAAAATACAAGCCATTCTTCTTCCAATCCTCCCAAGCTCTTTTTATAAACTTTTTGGATTGTGTTTTCTAAGTCTTCTTTGACCCAAATCTGCTTGAAACTTTCCAGCCCGTATTTGTCAATTAGAAAACCCACGAAAGAGGCGCATTCGGGATAAGTAATCAAATCGCTCTGAGCTTTAAAATCATTTGAGTTAACAATTTTATTTAAGGATACTAACTTGCCTTCTTTTTTCAAATCTCCCGTGATCTTATGAAAATCCCTCTCCGACTGATCCAACCAAGTCGCCAAGCCCTCTGACAAAATTTTGTAAGAAAGGTGATAGGCATTGTTAAGGTAATAAGAAAAAATATGAGCCAATTCATGCCCCGCTGTTTGGCTTATACGAGAGAAAACCACAAATAACCCCGGGTAAGCCTGATTTGGTTCAACCCACAGATATTTTCTACAAAAATCACGGTCTCTCGGGAAAACATAAAAGGTTATCTTCGGTTCTATGTCAATGTGCAAAAACTGTGATATTACTTTATACGCTTCTTCCCTAGCGTCAATAAAACTACCTTTCTCGCTCGACGAAAACTCTGCCGGCTTGAGAAAATAAAAAATAATGTTTTCCGTTTCCTGTTTTTCCCAATGTGATTTTACCTTCAGCATATTTAGAGAAAATCCCGTATTTCGATTTCATTTAAAACTTCTTCAGAACCGGCACGTAAACCGAAAACATCTTGAGCACATCCCGAACCAGGAACGGCTCCGATTTAACTACAAGAACCTTCTTGGTAGCAATAAACTCCCAACTACTGACTTGACAAAAATCATCTGGCATCAAAAAGTGCAGATAAACTGTCTTCTCTAAATCAAGTTTCTCCTCCCAATCGAGAGAATCTACTTGGATATTACACGCGGCAGGTTCTGATAAATTATGCAAACGCCAATTCACCTGACCGGAAATAGCTGCAAACGGCAAAGCATATTTTTTGATATTCGTTGCCCATACAACCTTTTCAGCGCTGACCCCCGCCTGCAACAACCTCTCTTTGTCCGTTTCATGGACAGGTTCTAGTTCAAAATAGTTTCTCTGTTCCGAAGAGCCCTTGTAAAGATATATTTGTTCTGCCTTCTTCATATTTTTGCGTAGGCTTTCATCAACTTCTCAACAATATCTTCCCTCTGCTCATGGGGTTTTGGTTCATACCACCCCTCACAACCTCCACCGGAATTGCCTTATATAGGGTTCAACCCTGTTACCCTTTTTATATATCAAATGTTAGCAGGGTTGAACCCTATTTTCATGCGCATCTTTAAAAGTGCATTCCAAACTCAGCAGAAGCTACCGCTCTTAATGTGCAACATTTTCTTCCTTTAAGATATCCCAAAGCGACTTTCCTTTTTGATAACTTTCCCAAATAATCTTTCGCCATTTTTGTTCCTCTGGGTCTGCATGTCCTCGCTCTTCACGATACATTTTAAAAAGATCATGATCATTCAGAATCACGGGTATAGCCTCCTTAACCGACTCGGGCAATTTCAGAGGCTGATAAAAATGGCAAAGCTCATGCATGATTACCCTAGTCCGCTCAATCTGCGATGTGAACAAAGGAACAGCAAACCAACACTTCTCACCCCTATACCAATAAGGGAAACGATAATATCTTACTAAAAACGCTGTTAGGTTCTCCGCAGGCTCAAGTTTTCGCCGATAGAATTTACCAAGCTGCGTTAGAAAATTAGGCTCTATTGCCAGCCAATCTTTCTCAACCTTGGCAACCATCGCCTCAGCAGTTACAGAGGACACACTAACTTCCTTTATATCCTTTTCCGTAATGCTACGCACAGGTTCTTTTATCGCTTCTTTCAAGCCATCCCATATTTTAAATTCTTCCTCTTTATTGTAAATAAATTTCAACATCGTAATGTTGCAACAATCGGTAATCTCCACCTGAACATCAGTCGGACTTTTTAACGTACGAAACATCTTCTAAATCTCCTTAAAAAATCCAATTTTTTAACTTCCGCCGGGCTTAGACTGCATTTTTACAAGAACACCCGCCCATTAAGTTTCACTATAACACAAAACCACAATGCGGTGCATAGCACGAATGTGGTAAAATTACGAACAGAGCGGTAAAGACAATTATGATAGTCAGAGAGTAACCATGTACTTGAACTTCCACGTTTATCATCTTACAAATCTTTTCTTTTTCGTTTTTCACCTCTCGGAGTGTCATTTTTCTGCCAGCCAGGGACTGCGAGAGGAATGGCTTGAACGCACAGGGCCACTTAGTAATGAGGAAAATATCCTACTGGAAAAATTTAAAGAAATGGTGAATAAGCAGACTGGCGACTATCCGTACTTTGAAGAACGTTTCTTCTCCTCACGGCTTAAAGCTGGCGACAAAACAAGTCAGGAAATCCACCGGACACTTCAGGCGTTCTCTCCACGGTTTAAGAAAATTTGGCTTCAGGATAAGCCCCGGTTACTTTATTGGCAAAACAAACTTCTGGAATTGACGGATAGCCCCAAGATGAAAAAATCTCTCGGCATTCTAGCCCGCTTTTTCGGCACCAAGCCATCTCAAAAAGCCGCAAAAGTTTTTCTTCTCGCGGGTCTAAGTAAACATGTTGGCGGATTTGCGGTTTCCAAGAAACAAATCATTGCTTTGGAATGCTCAAGCGTCCCTCCGCACAGAGCCGATGCGCTCTTAGAACTTCTAACCCATGAGTTAGCTCACCTACTCTTTGATAAAGGAAAATACAAAAAAATGCTGAACCGAAAGACAGCCGAATTAAAAAAAAATCTGGATAAAGAAGAAGTTTTTAGCCGACCAATAGAAGTCTGTATCAACGAGGTCGTCTTTACCAATCTGGTTAACGGCTATTTGGGACAAAAGTTTTTTAATCGAAATCTCAAAAGCTTTGCAGAAAAGCGACTAGCCGGTAAGAAAAAAATTACCACTTACAGTGACTGGCTCTTTTACGGTTGTCTCCATATGCTTGATAAAACAAGGGATTACCTAGAAAGTAAGGAGCAAATCAACGCGAAGTATTTAGACAACACCTGCAAGTTACTGGAAGAAACAACAAAGGGCAGGCTACATTAATGCCTGCCCTCTAAAAGCGTTCTATAGTGCCGCTGTAGGCTTGTGAACAGGTGTTTCTGTGCTTCGCAGTAATCATCCACGAGAGTGCGGCGAGCCGGGCAGCCACCCTTACAGAGCTGGAATAACTCACAAGTTCTGCAGGCTTCTAGCGAATTCCGAAGAAACGCAGTGAAGTTCTTACGCCCGCTACTTTTTAATACCCGGGCTAATCCATCAGTAAAAACGTTGCCGTAGAGAAACTCCGTTTTCCCAACAAACTTATCGCAGGGATAAACGTCGCCACTAGGTAGAACGGTCAAGTACTGCCAGCAGGTGTTTCTATACCTACACCCGGCCGGCTTCCCACCAAAAACACCCAGCAGTGCATCTTCCAGCTTCCTGATGTGAATATCAGGATTATCCTGCTCTGCCCAGATTCTGAAAATTTCCAACAGAAAGCTTGTGAACTCTCTCATGGAAATGCCTTCTGGCAGCGTAGTATCGCCGAAGTTTAAACAAGGCAGAAAGTCAAAATGGTCAAAACCTAGAGACAAAAGGCATTCGTACGTGGTACGGGCAAGGGAGAAACTCCCCCTTGTAACAGTTACAAGTGCTCCGGGATTTAGACCGGCTTCTCTTAAAAGTCTGATACCTCTTACCGTGTCATCGAAGGAGCCACCTCCTGATGGATAGACTCTCTGAGCGTCATGAATTGACTGAGGAGCATCAATACTGACACCGACATCGAAGCTCATTTTTCCTAGAAGTGTTGCCCACTCCTCATTAACCAACGTTGCGTTGGTCTGAAGCAAGTTTTGCCATTTAAGATCCGACCGTAGCTTTTGCGTTTCGATTGCCACCTCAAACATCTCTCGGGAAACCAGTAGCGGTTCCCCCCCATGCCAAATCAGCACAACCCTATTGTGAGAAATTGCAGCAATCTGGCGAAGGAAATAAGCAAGAGCTCCTGAGTCAAAACTTATGTCTTTGTGCTGAGATGAGCAAGTCGCAAAGTGATAGCAGTAGGTACAGCCCAAGTTACACTGGGTCGTCAGCTTAATAATGTACGTGAAGTTCTCCATCACACCTCTCCTTTCCCAAATGAATGATGGTGCCGGGAAATGTAACTTTTGAATCCCCGGCACCGGCCATGATCGCTTACTCGTCGTCGCCGTCATCGTCGTCAAAGGGAAGTTCTTGCTGTTCTTCCCACTGTGCACTGCGGACGACACCGGCGCTGATTTCAGCGAGCAGAGCATTGGCAATACGCTGTCCAGTCACGGTCACCACCTCCTTTCGTAGATTAACCTGTTAACGTACTAAAACAAGTTGTCTCACAAGATAACAACCGAGGCCCCTGATAGATTTTTAGCCCCGTCAGACGGGGCGCAGGGTTTACCCTTTCGAGTTTTTCAAACTCAACTGCTTTCCGAAAGTTTTTCCTCAGTTGTTTCCAAATTGATAGGTTTATTTTGTGTTTCCATAATTATTTATTAACGAAACTCAAAATTATTAGATTTTTCTAACCTCTTTTTCCCACAGCTTCCACCCATTAAGTTGTACTATAACACAAAACCACAATGCTGTGCATAGCAAGAATATGGTAAAATTGCGAATAGAGCAGTATAAATACTCATGAAAAACATTACCATCATTGGTCACAAAAACGAAAAAGATCTCAACCTGACTCAACGAGCAGCAAAGAAAGCCTGTCGAAGAATCTCACAGTTTCTTAAACTTGAAATACCAAAAAGCACAATTAAACTTACGTATTCGCGGAAAGAACTCGACAAAAAGATGGGTCACAAAACTGAACCTTGGATTATAGCTCTTGCTGACCTTGAAAAGAACGAAATTACCATCTTCGCCCCTAGCATATATTCGAAAGAGGGTATTTATCCTATCGATCGCTTCCCCTCCACCGTTTGCCACGAAATGACCCATATTGCTATTTACGCTTTTGTTAAAGGAAGAAGCGTCCCTGTATGGTTGAATGAAGGGTTACCTTATGTAGTTGCCAACCAAACAGACCCGGAGCAAACATTCTTTATTCCCGAACAAGGAATCTGCAAAGCCCTGGATTCACCTAAAAACTGGAGGCAAAACATCAGAGGCGTTGGGCAAAATCTGGTAGGTCGGTTCGTTAAATTTCTAATTGACTCCTACTCTCTCACCAAATTAATGAAACTCCTAAAAGACTTAGAACCTAATTATCAGTATGTACATTTCGCAGAAATATTCAAAAAAATCTATGACAAAACTATCACCGAAGTCGAAAAAGAGTTTCTAGACGAAATTAACAACCCATAGAAATCCCCGGGAAGAAAGCTAAGCCCACCCAGTCTGTGCAAAACGTGCGCTTTGATCCTTTTGACAGTCAACAAAACAGGAATCGTTAATAGACTATTTAATATCACAATTTTCCCCCACCCGCAAACCAAAATCATTGACAATTTTGTCAACACTTGTACCCGAAAATTTTCTCCAGAAACTCTCCGAAAGTAAACGCGCCGCGCTCTTTATAGAATCTTCTGAGCATATACCGGACAATTTGTTCTCCCGACTCCGGATGACCGCTGTCTCTTTCGTCAGAGAGATTGAATTCGGTCATGTTCAATAGCTCCGGCAAAGCCTCTTTAAGAGAATAAACCATCGAGTCCACTATACCCGCAGAAAACGGGCCATTCTGCAACAGCTTCTTGCATTTTTCCTCCCAGAATAAATGAAACGGCTGGTGGAATAGCTCGTGACCTATGGTTTTAAATGCTTTCACCACCGGACTAGAAGACACTGCAACTTGTTCAAGTTCAACATTTCTCCTCCTCAAGTCTAGATTTTATTTAATGTACAGCTAAAAAACTAAGCCATTCATTTTCCAATCCTTCCAAACTCTTTTTATAAACTTTTTGGATTGTATTTTCTAAATCTTCTTTGACCCAAATCTGCTTGAAACTTTCCAGCCCGTACTTGTCAATCGAATAACCCACATAAGACGCGCACTGCGGATAAGTGGAGCCCCGCGGGCTTACTCCCGCGGCACCACTTAGTGCAGGTTTCCACCGCGGGGCGGAACCCTGAGCCGTAGGCCATTCATCGCGTCGTTCGCGAGCGACGTGATTCATCCACCGCCTTACAGCGGTGGCCTTCTGGTTCATGGGTAACCCCGGCATCAACATTCTTAAAATTAACATCGCCGAGACACCTTATTTACGCAAAAGTTTAAGAAATTCTTCTCTAGTTAAACCAGCGTCTCTAATAATTCCCCGGACCAGACCTTTCCCTAAGTCCTTACGACCATGAAAAGGAACAGCAACTGTGAGCCTTTTTACATCATGCCAAAAGATATGGTGACTGCCGCGGACTCTATCTAAAACAAAACCATCCTTTTTTAAAGCTTTAGCCAGCTTACTTGCAGTCAATGGGGGGATTTTAGATATAGGGGCGAATTTCTTGTTTAGTAGGTTGTACTTGTAGTTCCAACGCCGAAATTGATTGGATATACTCTAGACTATCATCTTCAGGAATGGGCTCTCCATGAGCTATAAGAGTCTCCAAGCACGCCACCAAAGCTTCACGCAAATTAACCTTGGTTTCATCAATAGTCCGTCCACAGGTGTGAACTCCCGGCACTACGGGGACATACCCATGATAACCGTCGCCATCTGGTTCAATTATGACCCTATAAGTATATGCATCCATGATCGTTATCCTAGCAAATATACATAGCCAAAGTCAAACTCAACAAGGTACGGCAAGAAAAAGATACCGCACGCTATTTTCTTATCACCAGATGAATAAAAAACTCTACATTGCCTTCTGCCCCTTTAATAGGTGATTTGCACACTCCTTTGACAAGAAACCCAGAACCTTCGGCCCAGCTTTTTATCTTGGAAACAACTGCCATGACCGACCCTTCGTCTTTGACCACGCCGCGCTTGTTTAATTTATGCGACTCGACCTCAAACTGCGGCTTAATCAAAGCGACAATCTGACCGCGCGGCTTTAGAAGCTTGTAAATACTCGGCAGAACTTCCGTCAGCGAAATAAACGAAACATCCACGACGGCAGCATCAATTAACTCTGGGAGCACGCCCAGCCTTCTAATATCTGTTTGTTCGTAAAGAACAACCTTAGGATGCTTTCTTAATTTAGAACTCAACTGATTGGTACCAACGTCCACAGCATAAACTTTTTTAGCGCCGTGTCTAAGAACGCAGTCCGTAAATCCACCCACCGAAGAACCAACATCCAGCACAATTTTGTCGGCAACATCAACCGCAAATTCTGTAAGTGCGTGCTCCAATTTCAACCCGCCGCGGCCAACATACTTGGGCAGTGCTACAATTTCCACTCGCGCCCCCACCGCTACGCTGGAACTTGGTTTACTAACTACTTTATCACCTATCTTCACCTTACCGGACTTAATCAAATCCGCCGCCATTTTGCGACTTCTGATTTTGGGATTTTGAGATACAAGCCAATCAGCTCTTATTTTGCTCATAGGAACACTACCTTACATAGCCCTCAAGCTCTTTATTGGAAAAGCCTGCCTGACGAAGAATACTTCTAAATGTCTGTCGGGCATGGCGGGGTGGACCTTGGGCCGCCCAATTTCTTCCGCTATGCCCGACAGGGTTTGTGGAGGCGCGCTCGCGCCTCCGTTAGAAACATCAGATTGCCCGGCTACCTCTGAGGACCTATGATGTGAATGCCATCACCGGGGTATTCGCTAGGCCCGCTAAAATCGGGGATGTCGAGTCCCGCAATCTCTAGATCCGCAGTCTTTAGACCCACGCTGAAGCTAAACGTAGTGCCAGCAAAGCTCGTGAGTAGCACCGCCACTATTATAGCTACCACAATAACTACCAGCAAACCCACAATAACTTTTTCTACCTTTTTCATTTCTCCCCTCCTCAAATCTATTTAATTTGATTTTTATAACCCAAGATACAAATTCCCCTACCTTACAGGAAGTTTTATCATATCAGCACTAAAAAGTCAAACCCAATCATTGACACTATGTACACCCCCACGACTACATATTAACGAAAAGCCCCGACACTTGTCGGGGCTTTTCTTACAAAACAGGAAAATCTTAATACTATGAAAAAATAATTTCAAGAGGACAAACCTAGACACTCCCCCTAGCAAGGCACGATAAGTAACCGTGCCTCGCTCGAGAGAAAGATCATCTGGCATATTAAACCAGAGTCCCTTAGAAACGCTCCTTGCGGGGTCGCGCTTCATTAACATTAAGTACTCGGCCATCAATCTCTTTACCGTTATATTCGGTAATTGCCGCTTGCGCCAGCTCAGGTGTAGCCATAGTAACAAAACCAAAGCCCTTAGAGCGGCCAGTTTGACGATCAGTAATAACTACCGCCTCTATAACCTCTCCCACCTTTACAAACAACTCGTTTAATTGCTCACTGGTAAAACTGTAATCCAGGTTACCAACATAAAGTTTTGCATTATCCATCTATATCACCACCTTTCAATGAGGCCCCCAGCAGTAATTACTGCTGGGTTAGCCGAAATGAACCCCGTTTAAATTTTCGCTCGAAAATATATTTCGGGGTCAAATAAACAAACAAACCCACCCCTTCTTTAAAAGAGAATGAGAAATTAAAATCGGTATAAATTAAAACTTTTATTAACCCTCAAGAAAATTATCTAAAAACCTCTTTGGAGACCTTACGAAGACTTCAAAAGAAGAACTCTTGGGGAACCGAAAGAAAGCTTATCGACTAACAGCGGTTAGTGTACCACACCATGTCAAGACCATGCAATAGACAGAAAGAAAAACTTACCCCCGCACCAGAAAGCCCCGTATTTCAGTACGAGTATGAAAGGTGCAAATTAGGGCTTTCGGTGCGGGGTTTCAGCCCAGAAATCAAAACAAGCCTTGTCCTGAAAGCTTGGGGGCTTCATTCATACCCCTTTCTCTGTAGTTCAAAGGCATGGCGATATTTGCCGTTAGGCAACTGCAACAGCTTCTCATGACTGCCATCTTCAACAATTTTACCCTCCTCCAAAACGATGATGCGCTGGGCATTGCGGACGGTGGAAAAGCGGTGGGAGATAATGATAACCGTCTTTCCTTTGGCAAAGTCAAACAACCGTTCGAAAATTTCAAACTCAGCCTTGGGATCAATAGCGCTAGTCGGCTCGTCTAGTATTAGAATCGGCGCGTCTTTAAAAAACGCCCTCGCTAAAGCAATCCTTTGCCACTGTCCCCACGAAGGCCGAATACCATTTTTGAAAGCTTTATCCAACACCTGATCATACTTATATTCATATTTCTCAATAAACTCATGCGCCTCGGAGTTTTTGGCCGCCTCAACAATAGCAGGAAGGTCGCTTAATCTACTTGTATCCCCTACCCCAATATTTGTCTTGGCATCAAAGTGATAAGTATTAAACTCCTGGAACAATGTTCCTACTTTTTCGTACCAGCTCTCCAAATCCAGATCTTTTATATTAACCCCATCAACTAAAATAGCGCCATCAGTAACATCATAAAAGCGCATCAAGAGTTTGATTAATGTTGTCTTGCCAGCGCCATTTTCACCAACAATGGCTAAATGCTCCCCGGGCTTAAGAGTCAAACTCAAATCATCAATCACCGTTTTCTCTGAATTGGGATAAACAAAAGATACATTCTTAAACTCGATCAGCGGCGGTGTTTTTTGGGCCGAAAGCTTTACATCACCAGAGACAATCTTCGGTTCAAGATCCAACACTCTAAAAATGTCCACCACGTACAAACCGTGCTCATAGGCACGAGACAGATTTCTAAAAAAGCCCCCAAAGGACTGCTGAACATTCCGCGCCGAGGAGATATAAAAGTTAAACTGACCGATAGTAATCCTTTCCGCCACCACCGCTAAAACCGTTACCCAGAATATAGCGCCAAAACCTATTGCACTAATAAGGTCCAAAAGCAGTCCGAACAAACTACGCTTCTTTTCAATTTTAATCTGGTCTTTTTGAAAATTAGCAAATAAATTATAAGTCCTTTGTAGTAAATATGGCCGTGTCTTAAACACTTTCAGCTCCATTAACGAATGCTCGGAGGTAAGATGCTCCCGCGATCTCCCAAAATCCCGCTTAACTTCGCCTTTAGCGCCCCAAATCCCCCATTGCCTCCGCCCAAAAATAACATTATTCACTAACTGCGGCAAACTCGTAATCAGAAGGATGCCCACCATCAACGGCGAAAAACCTATCAAAATCACCACACCGGAAATAATCTCGATAATTGAACCAATCAGCCAAAAAACTAAATCCATGAAGTTCTGCGGCCTCCCTTCGTAGTTTTCCCGTACCTTCTGAAGCAAATCGTTTATTTCCGGATCTTCATAATATTGCACATCCAAATACGCCATTTTGGTGGTCACTTTGTGGCCAAACTCTCTCGCTACCACAAAATAATAGTTCACCAGGAAATAGCTGGAAATCGTCCCGATAACCCCGCTGAAGATAAACAATCCCAAAATTATCACTACGTAGTAAATTAAATCACTTTTATTCACTGCCCCACCGGTGACTAAGCCAATCAGCTCATCAATCACCCTGCTATTAAGCCAGATATTCACAAACGGAAGAATTGAAAATAGAATATAAGTAACTATAACCCCAGCTGTATGAACCGGCGCGATTTTAAATGTATACGCCATCAGCCGCTGGGCGGCTTTAAGAATATTGACCACATCCCGCAGGTACTCTATTTTCGTTTTTTTAGAATTTTCAGTCTCCTGATTATTATTCTGCCCCATACCACGAAATTGTAACACAGCAAAAATCACAACAGGCTTGAATCAAGGCTTGTTTTTTGTAATACTAAGTGGTATCTTGGCACCAAATCTCAGGAATAAGCGAAAAGCCTGAATATCTAAGCCTTAAAGGAGATGAAAATGGCAAGAAAAAAGAAAGTCGTCGCTTTCTTTTCTACATGGCAAACTGGGAAGCTTTGCCATTCCAGTACCAAATAGCTGTCGGCTTTTACCAGCAAGAATGGTGGGCATTCGACCTATCACTCTTGTGTGGCCTGGCAATGTATGGCTAGGATTCTTGCTTTAGTAACAGGCAACTGACAGGACGGTGAGGGCCCTCTAAGCCGATTTAGCCCTCATTTGTAATAGTATGGTAGTCGCAAAGGCCCGGCGATATCAAATCGGACTTTACGCCATGAGACTAACAAACCCCTCTGAGCCGATAACCACATGATCCCTCAATTCAATCCCTAAAATTTCTCCGGCTTGTTTAATTCTTTGGGTAAGCTTTTTGTCATCATCCGAAGGAGTTGGATCACCAGAGGGGTGGTTGTGAACTAAGATTACCAAGGCGGCATTATTTGCAATAGCAGTTTTAAAAATTTCTCTCGGGTGGGCCAAACTGCTATTGAGAGTACCGATGGAAATATTGTCAATACTGATTAATTGATTGCGCGTATCCAAAGAAAGAAGCTTAAAATGCTCGCGCTTTTTGTTAGTTAAGTCCGACTTAAGGAGGACATAAACATCTTCCGCTTTGCTTATCTTTTGCCCGTGATTGGTATTCGAACCGGAGGCTTTTTCTCCCAGTTTGAGGGCGGCTTTCAATTTACAGGCTGTCGCTTCACCTATTCCGTTAACCTGCTTCAACTCTTCCAACGAAGCTTCTTTAACTTTTTTGAGATTTCCAAAGTAGGAAAGCACATTTTGTGCCAGTTGCAGAACGTTCTGCCGCCGATTACCCCTTTCAATTATTAATGCCAAAAGTTCCTGCAAAGATAAATTATCAACACCAACCTGACGCAGACGCTCCCGCGGCCGCTCTTCCTGAGGCAAATCATGGAGGGTATAAGACTTAGCCATCAACTATATCCTAGCACAGTTCCAACCGCACCAAACACTGTGGGACAGTCTCTTTCCCGGCTCGGCAAACCTGCACTTCAGTTCACTCATTCATGCCCTGATCTGCCCCGCCTGCGGCGAGAACAAGCAGGTTTTTTGACTTTGAAGTGCATTAGTGTTATTCTCTTGCTCAAAAAGAAAATCTTGAAGAGGTGGAGAATGTTCATCCAGAATGTTTTGATAGCGTTCAAGATGGTCAGATTCGTTGCACTTGAAAACACCAACCGCGGGGGAAAATCAGCCGCTCTGGCCATCAAGGGCTGTGGCAACGACTGGCTAATAATCAAATCACGACTCCGGCAGTCAGGAGCAATAAAGGGTAAAAACTCACGGCTCTGGAGAGGTCGGGTTCGCCGTAACTGCCGACTCATCCTTACCGGCCCCGAACAGTCCCCCATTATCTGGGGCATCCTAATCCCCATCCGCAGGGTTGCCCTCGAGATCGAAATTTCTACCGCCGAAATCTTTGAGCAACTGAAAGCGGCATTTGAGCAAGAAACCCTAGCCAGATTCCAGTCCCGGCTCTTATAGTTAAGGGCAGGACATCACAGTTTCGAACATTACAATAAAATAAGAAAGACGGAGGGAAAGAAAAATGGCAACTCGCAGACAAGTAAGGAAAGTCGTTGGCTGGACTGTCATTCTGGATGAGCAACTTGATAGGAAGGCCGCAAAAGAGCTCGGCTTGCTTGATAAAACCGGGCCCGAGTACGTATACACAGACAAGGCAGAGGCCACCAGGGTCCGGCAGGCAATTACAAAGTTAGCAACCCAGATGAGGCGCAGCAAAAGGCGCGCCTGAGACGGAGACAATCGCCCAAGCCAGTAACACGCACCGCAAACACATCCCCGGCCCTTCGACAAGTTCAGGGCTGGGGATAATTTTTATTCCCCAGAAGTAAATTTGGACCAAATCCTGCTAGAATTATCAATGCTTAGAGGAGGCACACCATTGACAACATCATCAAACCGTAAGCTTGCGAGCAGAGATAATATTGTAGCGGAAAAGGTCATCTTGAGGATTAGTGATTAGCGGGAACCATTCTGCGGCAACGGTAGTATTGATAAAAACGTTTTGGAGACGAAAAAGCGAAATTAAAAGATATGGTAAGCGCGCAGTACGAGTCAGCCTATTTAGTGACGGGAAAACCTGAGCCGAAATATCCTCAGCCTTTACATCAACAAAATCAGCCTCTTCCAGCATTATCGCTAGAGCTCCGTGCCTAAACTTCTTCAGACTAAACATTGCCGCCTTTTCGATTACCCATTCCGTCCATCTGTTACATCCCTCGCCGACCTTTGCTGACTTAGCAGCAAGGACATCCTCCCATTGCCTCTCTGGAGCCATTGAATATTCAAACAACACCAGCCTGCCACCCGGCTTCAAAACTCTCATGAACTCCCATAGAACTTTATTGATGTCATAAGCGTGTACCAGCGTTTCCAGTGTAAAAACGACATCAAAAGAATTATCTGCGAACTCTAAATTCGTGTAGTCCATCTCTAGAAACCGTACCTTATTTTCTAACCTCACGAGGAACAATAGTAATACCCATAACCTCACAGTCATACTCCTTAGCAAGATACACCGCCACTCTCCCCTGCCCACAACCGGCATCTAATACCCGGTCATACGCAGTCAACTGAGCTTTCCGGGCAAGAAGTTCTTGCATCTCAATCTGCGCTTGTTTTTCAAAAATATTTTCTTTACCAGGAGGGTAATACCCAAAATGCTGGATCCCTCCCAATAAGTAACTGTAACCACAGCGGGATTCAGGAGTTTGATAATAGTTCTTTACAGATTCAAGCGCTTGAAATTTTTCTAAGGCCATTTGATAAAAAAAACTCAAAATGGGCTAAGGCCTGCTTGCACGATATCAAGAAACCAATTCGCGGAGGGCAGAATAGAATTTCTCAAGATAATCTCGAGCTTTCCCCCAGTGCTTCTCCATCTCATCGAGAGTAACTCCTTCTTTCTCCGCCAGGTCGTGTTCAAAAGTCGCCATCGCACGCCAGTGGGCGGCCTGTTGCAACTGCAAAGCCGATTGCTGGAAAATCTCGCCATACAGTTCTATAAAAGCCTGCTCCAGCGGCTCCTTATCTACCGAATCTTCCAACTCGTCATGCACCCGCCACCAATCCACCTCCAGTTCAGCCGCACGGCTAGGCTCAAAATCCGTCCTCATGCTTTTCTTCACTAAACGATAGAAACCAGTCATTTGAGCCACCGCCCTGTCCCAATCTCTCCTATCATGGCCCCGCGAAACGGCCTCCGATAGAAATTCCATCATCCTTTTTGCATCATTCTTTCCAACACCATAAAGCTCTTTGACCCAGCTTAGAAAATTACGACGCATCTTCTCAACATCACGCTCATTATGTGCCCACCACCAACCAACTTCGTACTGAGCGGCTTTTCTAGAGTCATAAGAGAGCCTGGACACAACTCCATCCACTCCGCCAAAACGACGGCGCCGATGACTAAAATCCAAGATGGCTTTTTTCAATTTCTCCGGAGTAAAATCCGGAAAGTGATCTTTTTCCCAATAATATTCGGCGTAAGCTAATTGCCAAGACATAAAGCCGCTCACCCGCTGCTCTCCGGAAGTTCTAATTATTAAATCGGGATAAGGATTGGTTTGTCCTTGCGTATCAAGATAATTCTTAAAAAGATAGTAAGGATACTTGCCGTTATATTTACCGACTTCCTGCTGCAAATTTTCAAACTTGACCTCCCGACGCTCCACGGCATCGGAGGCTCTTTTCATAGCCCGCAGTAACTCATCATGCCCACCGTAGTCCAAAGCAACATTTAAAACATGCTTTTGATTATTTTCAGTCTCTTTCTCTGCATTCTCTATTTTCTTTCTTAAGGAATTCGGAATTCTATCTTTCCGTCCCAAATGATAGATGCGGACTTTGTCTTTTTTAGCATCAGCTAAATTTCGATCTATAAATTTTTCATAAAGTTTCATTAAATAATTTATCTCCGCTTTAGAGCGGTTCCAATTTTCGGTAGAAAAAGCCCACGCTGTAATTGTATGTACACCCATCTCTCGCGCCGCACGAAAAATATCCGGGGCAATATCAAAACCACGAAGATGACCCTCAAAAGTAGGCACTCCCCTACCCCGCGCCCAACGCCGGTTCCCGTCGGGAATTATCGCGATATGGCGGGGAACATTAGTTCCCGCAGGAAGAGTTGGCTTAATTTTCTTAACCATAAACAAACCTATTTTATCACAGTTTTTGAGTTTGTTCCGATAACTGTCGGCATAGATCCTCTAAACACTAACCATAAAAGAACTAAAAAAACCATAGTTAGCAAAATGTCCGCTAAATTAAGGGCCGGGAGCCAGTAAACTAGCGTAATATCCATCACTCCGCCATAGTACAAGCGGTCGATTAGATTTCCCAAAACAGCACCCATGAATATCCCCACCATCAAATCTAACAACCGGTAGCGCCCGTTGCCAAAACGATTTTTATCCCAATGCGAACCCTGCATAACCGAGCTCGCCTCGCTTCGATCCGTCTGACGGGTCTTCGCAAGTCGAAGCGGGTCTAAGCGGATGAATTTCGCTGTGCCGCTCTTGCCTAAAAGTAAATAGCCAATCATTCCACCCGCAAAAAATACCGCCGAAAACACAGTCCAAACCTCTCCATATTGCGGCCATAAACCAAGTCCGAGTCCGGGATTAACTGAAACATGAGAAGGGGAAAAAAATAGAAATAGAAATTTAAAAAAACGATCTGTAAGAAAGACAGCGAGGAGAACCTTTAACATTTAACTTTTGACATTTGACCCCGCTTCGCCCTTCGATAAACTCAGGGCTTCGCAGGGCAGGCCTTTGACTATCGACCAGCCATATAACCATGCAACTATGTGACAATGTAATAGCTCTTCGCTCTTAACCAAATTCATGCTCGCCCGGCATCTTCTAGTTCTTTCGCGCAAGCCATGCAGTAGCGAGCATCAGGTTTGGCTTTAAGCCGGGCCGGATCAATTTCAGCCCCACAGCGGTCACAGCCACCATAACTTCCCCCCTTCAACTTTTTCAATGCTGTCCGCACGTCTTTCAGCCTCTGTGCAAACATTGTCTTCAGAGCCGCGAAGCGCGCTCCGCCCTCAGCCTCATCAGCATCCTCTTCGGGAGCGTTTTCGGAAACTCTTTCGGGACGACTTCGAGGATCTTGCTCTTTCTCCAATACTCCCAATCTTCCCTCCAGCTCATCCTTCTCCTGCTCCAATTCTTCTAAAGTTACTTTTCCTCTTTTCTTTTTAGAAAGCATAATTTCCCGCAAGTGTTTAGCCTTAGTCCAAACACCTACCGTTAAATAGACAAACCACTTTTTAAGCCAGAACCATTCTATCATAAACAACCAAACTATCCCCGTCAACATTAAAATTGGCCGCATAGTAAAAACAAACGCTAGCGCCAACACCCGCCGTCCTCTATATGAGCGTTTAAGTACTAAATTTAGTAAATAAAAGACCAAACTAAAATACAAGAAATTAATGAGCCAGACAGGTATAGCGCTACGGGTAGAAACAAAGCTCGAAAAATAATTCTCCCACGACAAACTCACCGCCGCTATCAGATAGAAAAACATCGCCCCCACCGCAGTAAAATCCAGTGGCGGAAACATTTTCCACCGCCAACGCTTGAATAATCGCGAAGAATAAATTATGAAAACCAATACCCCCAGTTCTATTCTGAGTCCGTAGGCTGTTAACACAAGCCAGAAGCTCCTGAGCCATGCGCAAACCGTAATTCCTGCCTTGCCGGCAGGCAGGCGTAATTCGTAATTCGCAATTAACCGAGCTGGTAACTGATAACTGATAACTGATAACTGATGCTCAAATGTTTGAAACAGAAAATGCAGAATCCATGCCCCTCCCAAGACAACGATCACACTTAGCAACATACCCCACAACATCCAATCCAGCACTTTCTCCACATTATAGTCTTCTTCCCTAGCCAAACGATAGATAACAAAAAGACCGAGGATAAAACCAATAACAAGAGTAATATTATAGTGGTAGATTAGTATTGGGCCGAAACGTAGGAGAACCATCTTTTAAAACAACTATCGTTTAAACTGACCAGCTTGTTCTAATAATCGATATAAGCAAAAAGAAAGCGGTCCTTGACCCAGCAGGGCAGGATTTAAGGTACCAATATCTACGTCAGGAAGTATGCGAATATTTTCGGCCAAAGCATATTGTCGAATCTGTTCTCTAATAACTTGCTCTTCTTCAGCAGAAGTAGCCTGCAAAACGCCTTCCGCCATTTTCATCAACACCGACCACTGCGGGGGCAAACCCACATCTCCTAGCAAAGGGGTCGCGGCCAGCCCCATTTCCCCACTTATTCCCGGAGTATATTCTATCCTAACACCTGCATCTTCAAAATCCACACGTAAACCATCAAAAACTGCCAATCCCAAAACATTAGCTCCCACAACCCGAAACTCCGCTTCTGTTCCCATTACTTCAGTTATGCGGTGCATTTCCAAAACCGTTTCCATATCTTCTCTGGCTTTTCCTTCCAACTCCCCCTCCCTAAACTGACCCGCAAACACGCGCACCGGGACACTTTTTTCCAGTAAACCTTGGACCACTGGCACCCAATCTTGCAATTGACCATGAGATTCCCTTCCTCCAATTGCCACAGCATTTATAAGCCCCTCTTCATGTAAAGCTACCATTTCCGCCACAAAGCTGTCAGGTGCGCGTAGAATCCCGTCACCCTCTTGATCCCGACGAACCACCCAACAAACACCGGATCTCTCTCTTCCTTCTTGCCTAAAAACTTCATTAACCCGTTCCAAGAGTTCTCTCTGGCCTATTAATTCCTCACCTTCCTCATCGCGACAATATGCCTTTACTGCTACCCGCAATTCCTCCATAACCACATTCTCTCTTTCGGCCCTTGCTAACATTCTACGTATAAACGCTTCCACAACTTCTCCTTTTCTTTCCCCAGCGGCTTTTATTATCTTCCTTAAATAGGCCGTTGGTAATCGGGGCAGAGTCGCCCCCAGAGCACCTTCCTCTCCCACCTCCACTCCAATCAGCATCCCCCTGGCAATATCTAGAAAGCTAGCCCCCAGCACTTCCTCGCTAATCCCAAAATCTTGACAGATCACCATCATGTCCTCCACAGAAACCGAGCCGGAAAGGAATAACCCCGCGTCTACCTTGGGAACACTCATCAAAACATTCATCCTCTTGATTACTTCCATTGTATCCTCGGCCCTCTCTCGGAATTCCCTGCCCTTCGCCTCATCAAAGCATCCTATTAACCTCAAAAGTTCTTCCCCCGCTTGCAACTGGTGATAAAGAAAACCACTAGTGGTTATTCCCAAATAATCTGCCCATAAAGCGCCTTTTTCCCCGCGCGCATAACGCATAAGATTCTCTTTGTAAAAAGAGACATTTGTCTGTACAGTCGCCTTGCCTTGAGTGGCAAAAGCCATGAGATCTGAACCTCTTTTAACCACTTCACACAAAACAAGAAGTTTATCCCTGTCATATCCATGATCTAACGAAGTTGCTTTAAAAACTCGCGCCTCCTCGCCCACCACTGTAGAAAAGCCCTGTGCACTTACATACTTGGGAACATCAGACATATCCAAATCGGTACTTATTATTAAATCTTGCACTACGGCAATAAACTCTTCATTTCTACCTTCCGCTCTCAAATATTCCCCTGCCATTTCCGCACCAATCCTTTCGTGTTCTATAAAATTATCTGGCCCGGTAAAGTAACCCAAATCGTGCAACCACAACGCCGTCTGCACTGCCTCAAAATCCCGAGAAGTAACGTCTTCAACTACCGCCTGCTGTTCCTCCCCATCCTCAATATAACTGTAAACATATTGACCTTCGTTCTCAATCTCCGTCAAAATCCCTCCAACAATCAATGCCGACAGCTCCACGTCAATCCCGACGTGGTTTTCAACTTCATGCGCTGGACTATACCCCGGCCTAATTACTTCCCCGCAAACCCGAGCTCCATCCTCGGTTTCCCTCTCCAACTTGCAAACTAAATCAATACATCCTTCTATTCTTCCGTTCACTTCCTGCCGATCCGGTTCTTCCGCATAAAAACGTTCCATAACCTGTCGGTGAGCCGCCTGTGCTCTTGCAACTTGTACCATACCCTCGTCCTTAACCCAACGCTCTATATTAATTTGTGCGGGACTTTGAATTTCACGCATGTTTGGTCAACTTCCTCTTAAACTCCTCCACTATCTCAGCAGAGCTAGGATCTACTCCATACTGCTTTGCCAGATAGTAGCTGGTGAGCATACCCAGCGCGACAACTTCCATTGCCTGGGTTAGTCGACCAGCAGCCCGTGGCTTAATCCCAACGACTGAGTAGTTTTGCTGCTCAATGATTTCCCGGCTAAGGCCCACCCTTTCCCTCATCCTAGGCAAATAAAGATTTGAGTCTGCGAAGAAAAATGTTAAGGTTTCTCGAGCATCCCTAGGAAAAGCAAGACCTTCAAGAAGATCATGGTCTAACTCTGGCAAGTAAAAGCATGAAGTAAAGGTTTTTGCCGATTCATTAAGAAGGTTATCAAAAACATGCACCGCCCCTTTTAGATGCTCGGCGCCAATTAGAATGGGAAGTCGTCCCTCCAATTTCTTCGCCAATTCGGTAGCCCTCTTCTCCACTTTGGTAAAAGACGTTTGCAAATACTCAGTTAAACTACTTAACTGAGTAACTGAATATCTAATTAACTGAATATTAACTAGTAATCCCAAAACCCCAAACACCGAATACCCTAATCCCATCCGCGGCTGACCAGAAAGATTATGTATCGGTTCAATCTGATAGCAGGGAATCTCATTTTCCTTAGCAAAATCCGCTAACTTTCCGCCAGTAGTTATCGCTAAAAGCTTTGCTTTCTTTTCCAAAGCCTCCCGCCCGCAGGACAAAACCTCCTCAGTATTACCCGAATAGCTGGAAAGCATCACCAAAGTGGTACCATTAGCCTGGAACGGCAAGGAATATTCTCTATTAACTATGTAGGGCACCGGCAGCTGGGAACCAAAAACATCACCAATAATCTCCGGCCCCAAAGCTGATCCCCCCATACCACAGACAACAACTGACTGCACCTCACTGTGACTTGCGGGTATTTCCCTCCGCCCCGCCTCCTCAAAAGCCTGTACGCATTGATCGGGCAGCTGTTTGATTGTAAGATAAAATTTGTCAGGTGACATAAGTCAGTATTCTAACTAGCTTTTAGCATATTATATGCGACAAGAACAGGCAAGTCGAGTTGCGGAAAATGAGATTACGCCGACACCACCGCTACCGGCTCTAAAACAACATAGGGACAGCAAAAAGAACCACCCACCCACTCGCGCTCTTGGCTAAGAGCACGAAGCCCTTTATCTAGCAGCTCAAAGGCATTGCCGGCAATCATGGTATCTTTAAGCCGTCCGACAATCCTGCCTTTCTCAATTTTGTATCCTAGGGCTAGATTCATAGAGAAGTCGCCATTAAACGGATTATCTTGTCCCACGCCCAGAAAATCCTCCGCCAAAATTCCTTCTTCTATTCCAGACAAAATAGATTTATAACTCGCTTTTCCACCATCAACCAGCACATTATGTAATCCCGGAGACCCCAGAGCCGCCGTCGCCCCCCGCACACCATGACCGGTGTTTTTTGCCCCTGCCTGCGCCGCTGACTGCAAGTCGTAATAAAAGTTTTTAACTTCACCTTTTTTAATAAGAAATAGTTTTTTCACCGAAACTCCTTCATCATCAATCTTCCCCGAACCGGTTTTCCAGTCAATTAGACCGTCGTCAATTACCGAAAAGTCCTTATCAAAAACTCTCTGACCCAATTTATCCCGTAGCTTTGAAGAGCCTTTAACTACTGTTTTGCCACTGAGAGCCGTAAAGATATAAGAAATCACACTGCCAAAAGAAGACGGAGTAAAAATCACCGGATACTGACCCGTCTTTATCTTAGCCGTGTCCTTAGCCTGTGAAAACTTTTCTTTAACCCGCTCCACACAAAAATCATAATCAACATCTTCCCGACAAGATGTTTTGCCCTCACCAACAGACAGCATATCCCCTTCTTTAACCCAATCACCTAAAACAGAAAAATCTAAACTCGAAGCCTTGTCCTCCACTTCCAATCCCGAAGTGTTTAGTAAAAGTGAACGACCCTCACCCCAGCCAAAATCCACATGACATAAAATTTTAGGATTAAATTCGTGAATATCATTAATAATCTTGTGCCCCAAGTCAACAAATTTCTTCTCGGAGATTCCTTTTACACTAGAGTCAAAAACTGCCACTTCCTGATATTCAGCCGCTTTAGGAAATTCAAACAGAGCCTCGGGGCCAAACTCGCTTACTGCCAAAGCCTTGCCCACTAAATCATCAATACGGCGTATATCATTAGTAGCCGCCACTCCAACCCTTCCATTCTTAATCAACCTCAAACCCACTAGAACCGAATGTTTTGCTCCTATAATCTTAAGCTTGCTATGTTCAAACGAAACTCCTCGAGTATAACCCTCGGAACAAACCACCTCCGCTGCCGTGGACTTAGTTTTTGCCTGTTTAAGTAGTTTTTTAGCTAAAGTATAATTTCCCATTATTGCCCGGCAATAGTTATATTTTTAATACGCACATGCGGCGCGCCAGTATCCACCATTATATGCTGACCTCCCTTGCCGCACATACCCGGCTCCACCTTAAGTCTAAGATCATTTCCAATCATTTCGATATTATCTAGTGTCTTGAACACATTACCAGTTAATTTAACATCCCGTACTAATTCTGCTAATTGACCATTACGAATCATAAAAGCCCACCTTGGTGTAAAAGTAAACATTTCTCGGTCAGTATAGCCTCCAATAAAACTACAGGCATAAACTCCCAATTTAATATCCTTCAACATATCGTCAAAACTTGCCTTCCCGGCTTCAATATAGGTATTAGACATACGTACCAATGGACGAGAACGAAAACCTGCCGCCCGAGCATTGCCTGTAGGCGTTTCCCCCATTTTGCCCGCAGTTTCACGCGAATGCAGTCGCCCGCTCAGGATGCCGTTCTTGATTAAGTATGTCTTGGTTGACTTAACCCCCTCATCATCATAATCATAAGAACCCCATCCATCTTTCATGGTCGGCTCATCCACGACATTCAGGCTTGCGCTTCCTACCCGCCGCCCCAATTTCATTATCCGGCACAGCTCTTTATTCTCATATACATGATCTGCTTCCGACAGATGCCCAAAAGCCTCGTGAATAAAAGTTCCTGCCATAACTGGGTCCATAATAACTGTATAATTTCCGCCTTTCATCGACTTGGCCTTGAGCAAATCGGCCGCCATTGTAACCCTCTCATTTATCTTTGGCTTTAGAGTTTCAACTATGGAATAATCGTATTGATCAAAAACCGTGGCCGAGTTTCTCTGCAATAAATCTTTTTCCCGAGCCACCACGGAGAACCCTGTCATAATTCCCGAAAACTCCTGAACAAGCCGCGCGCCTTGAGAAGAAACAAAATAAACTCTGGAAAACCCATCGGAATAAACTACCGAAACATCCGACACCAAAGATGAAGCTTCCCAAACCTGGCGGTGATAATCTTGCATTTGGCCTACTTTGTCTTTTAGAGCAACCTTGCGCGGGTCATTTTTAAAAGTCACCTTTACGTCATCCTCCACCCCCTCAACTCGAGCTAGTTGGCTTTTTTCACAGCCGACCAAACGCGCTTGAGAAACAGCCTCCTCTATCTTACTGGACAATTCAGTTAAATCATTAAAGGAAACAAATCCCCACCCGCCCTTGTACAATGCCCGCACACACCCACCGTGACCAAAGGGCTGAGAAACACTCTCCATTTCCTTTCCTCGGAACTGAACATTAGTATCCTCAGACTCCTCCGCTCTAATTTCTAGATAATCTACACGCTTTTTATATTTGGCAATAGCATCGGAGAGTTGATTGAGCATGGAAAGGCAGCTTTTAGCTTTTAGCCTTTAGCTTTTAGTTTAAGTTGTTAATTGTTAGTTAATCAGCTTGTCAGCCTTCAGTTGTCAGTTGATAAGATGATACAGATCACACATTATAATTTCGCACTGATTGTAGCGGCTAGGCTTTAGCCTAGCGTTCTGAGTGCGACCCTAAAGCATGCCATGGCGACATGCCGTGGGGCCGCCGCTACATATAGAAAAACGATTAATGCGACCTGAAAATGTTATGTCTATAGAACGGTTGAGTTAATGAGTTAATGGTCAACAGTTAATGGTTAATGGTTAAAGATCAAAAATTTCCTGTCTACCCATTGTACCATCCCACCGCACCCGCTTTTGACAATCACTGCCCGATAGTGTACAATGGGGCTGTTTCTAATCGGAAAAAATCTCGCACTTTACATAAACTAGAAGAAAAATCGGGAGGGTCATACTATGCCCAGAAAAGATAAACGGCCCGGCCGCAAAACACTCAACCTCCAAGTTATCATCAAAGCAGACTGGGTGTCATTATAGGCAAATCGCCGAGGCTCTCGTTCCGTAAAATCGACTAGCTTCAAAAGACAACAAAGCTTTATATACAACCGGGCGCGGGGTTACCCGCGCCCCATCTTTCACTCCCCTACTCCAATTTTTCCTTTAATATAAACATCCACTTCTGAAAATAATAAACGAACTGATTGACATTGCCTCATATTCCAAAATTTGCGTTCTGTCAGCAGAAATGCTATTCTAAAACCATGAAAAATTGGAACACCGACCTGCAAATCCTCCGCAAACATCCAGAAAAATACCGGGTCTGGCAACTTACTCAAATGATAAATTACGGGCTGGATGGAAAGAAACTCTCTCTTAGTCAAGTAAGGAAATACTGGGGGGAAATAGAAAACAAAATTGATCCGACAAAGAAAAAACTTCTCGCGTACTACTTATGGAACAGAAATCCATTTTAACCAAAACTCAGAAGCAATTTTTGGAGTTCGTTTCCCAAAACAAATTCGCCCGCGAAAGTTTCACTTGGACGGGTGGTACCGTCCTAGCTGAATTCTACTTAAAACATCGCCGTTCTCACGACATTGATCTTTTCTCTCAGGAAGAGATAAATGTATCCGCAGTTAACGCGTTTCTTAAAAAGCTCAGCGTCGATAGGACCGAATACCAAAATTATCTAGGCTTACATACTTACTTCCTCACTTTCAAAAAAGAGAAAAAGCTGAAGGTAGATTTCAGTTATTATCCCTTCCCTCCCCTGGAAAAAGGGGGCACTTACTTGGGAATACGATACGATAGCTTAACAGACCTAATTGTTAATAAAATCCAAACAATAGGTACCAAACCTCGCAGCCGCGACTTCTTTGACATCTATTACTACGCGCAGGAATACCAGTTTGAACTAGCAGATTTTATAAAGAAAGCCCGGCTGAAATTTGACTGGTACATTGACCCTCTGGCCTTCGGATCCAAATTAACACTTGCAAAAGATATCTCCGACCGGCCACTACTAATTAAACCTTTTGATGAAAAAAAGTACCAGCAATTCTATTTGGAACTAATTGACGAGATAAGAACCAAAACCATCAAACGCTAAACGCCTCATTCTGGGAACTCACTTCAACTTCCCCCGCAAATACTCAACCACCACAGTGGAAACCCTCTCATACGCATCTTGCCACTCAACACTTTTGACCATTTTAGGCATTGGCTGGGCATTCAGTTTATCTTCATCAAAAAGATTTTTTAACGAGCTATGACCATTGAAAGCATCCGGGGGGTAAAACATATTCATAATTCCCAAAAGCTTCTCCAGTTTTATAACTTCTTTATCAATAAAGTACAGGTCAATAATATCTTTTTTAGAATCTCGACCGGTCAGACTAAGCAATTTCATTAACCCAATATCTATCGCATCGGCTATGACAACTCCATCAGACGTCTTTAGCGGTTTATACAAGGGAAAGTCAAAATACATCAAAAACACTCTCACACCATTGAAACTCACCTCAATAGCATTATCATTCGCCAAGATTACTTTAACCGCGCCCATCTTTTTTAACTCTGCAAGTAAAGAAACAGAAAATTCACAAGGTGAGAAAAGATCAACATCCTCTGATTTTCGATGCCCTAACTGCGAAGCTAAGCCCGTTCCGCCGACCAGGTAAAAATCTCCAAACGCAGAATTAGCAAAAATCGATTTTAGAGTATTGAGAGTTTGTGGAGAAATAACTTCTAAGTGCATATAAGCATTCCTGCGGAACAAATTTATCACATTTCCAAAAGAACCCTATGCGTGATTGTAGCGGCGGGCCTTTAGGCCCGCGTCAGAAAAGGCGACGCTCTTCAGTCGCTAGGCTTAAGCCCTGCCTGCCGGCAGGCAGGCTAGCCGCTACACAATAAACCACTAGGCAAATTTGATTTGCGGGGTACTATACTTCCTTTCCAGCACCATTTTCCACAACCCCCTCGTCCCCCCAGAAATATTTCTCGATGTATCAACAATCTCCTTAATGAGTCCGTGCGGGAAAGCCCGCCACATCCATCTGACTTCATCCCAATTCCCCTTTTCCAACAAACGCTCGACAATAAACTCCCCAAACCGCTCACCATCGAGCTTATCAAAATCCACATCCCAGAAAAGATAAGAAAATTCTTGAGGAATTGCCGCATTCATCATGATTTGAGTATACCGAATAAGAGAACCTGAAATCACAATGGCACCATAGTTTTAAATTGTGTTTCTAATTTCTTATTTCGTCTCTCGTCTCTTTACAGCCCAGTAGTCTAACCGCCGCTCACCCTCTCCATATACTCCCCTCTTTCCGTATTAATCTTGATCACATCACCGTTCTTTATAAACAAGGGAACATGTAAAACAGCGCCCGTAGAAAGTGTTACCGGCTTGCCGCCGCCGGAAGCAGTATCGCCCTTGTCCGAAGGCGGAGCTTGTACTACTTCCAACTCAACTGTTATTGGTATTTCTAAAGCCGCGATTTTTTCGCCCCCATCTTCTAAAATTAACGCCCTAAGCTTTAGTCCCTCACTTAAATAATGCCGTTTCTCTTCCGTAATCATATCGGCAGAAACAACAATACGCTTTTTAGTCTCTAGGTCCGCAAGGACTATTTGATCTTTTCGCTTATCAAAATAAACAAACCCGATATCCTCGTAGTGATTGGCAACCTCCTCCACTTTCTGCCCACTCTTAAAACCAACCTCTACCGTAGCACCATTCTCCAAATTAAGCACTTTTATCTTAATATCCGCCTTGCCCCGAGCAATATTTTTGAGCTTATACTCAAGCACTTTATGCGCCTGCCCACTGTGCTTAAAAATAGTGTCTTTGTGGAGATCGTTTACGGGTAGGGACATCGTTGATTAGGTAATTGGGTAACTAAATACCTGCTATCTTCAGCAGCTACGTAAAATCTTACGTGGCCCGTGTACCATCCCACGTCGCCCTTCGGGCTATGCGGGACAAGGCTCGGCACAGGGCTTGCCAGGCATCGTATGGCCACGTGATATCCTCGTTTCGCTCGGATAAACGTGGCTCACCACGTTCAAATTTGCGCTGGCAAATTTGTCACGTGGTGGTGCCGGGAGAGGGAATCGAACCCTCACGGTGTTGCCACCATGGGTTTTTGAGACCCACGCGTCTGCCAATTCCGCCACCCCGGCAACAAACAAATTATACAACATTCAATAAAAAATCACACGCGGATTTGATCTTGTGAACTTTAATAATCTTTAGTAGGATAAGAACGTTATGAAAACCTGTATTAATCAGCAAGAAAATCTTAAAAGATGCCCCTGCACCTACGCATCCTGCCCACGAAAAGGGTTGTGTTGCGAATGCATTAAATATCATCTCGCCAGCCGCGAACTCCCCGCCTGCTGTTTCCCCCCAGAAACAGAAACAACTTTTGATAGATCATTTGAGAAGTTTATTGAGTGTTGGAAGAAATAAACAACCTGGTGGCACTACCTTCACCCAACAAATTACCCCATTTGCCCTTAATCTTCTAATTTGCTATAATCCCCACCAGAAACAGGTCTGGCACATAAAAAAACATCACTAAATCTCAAGGAGGAAATGAAGTGAGAAAGCTATTCAACTTTGCGCTCGTCTGCGTGGTCATCTTTCTGGTCATCCAAGTCGGTTGGTTTATCATCGACGGATATTCCCCCGCCTACGATTTGATTACCACCGGCCGAGCCGCATATCAGGAGTATCGCTCTCCAGACCCTGCCAAAATGCGGCAACTCGGAAATGTCTATATGGAGAGCTATCTCGAAGAAGAGAACGGCCCCGTGGCAGCCGTTGCCGAAACACTGAGAACCCCGCCGACAGCCTCTGCACAGGAACGCGGGGAGAACACAATAACTACAGAGGTCGTTGAGGCCTATCGTCACTACATTCTCAAGTATGTGTGGATGATGATAAACGATGTCCTAGCCGGAGTATTCATCAGCGTCTCTTCCAGCTGCATCCTCGGCTTTCTAGGTCGATTGTCCCGGTCACATCGCGGCCAAGCCGCTGCCTGAACCGGCCAAACACACACGCCCCGGGGCTTTCTCTACCAGACCAGAAAGCCCCGGGCAATTTCCCCGGAACCAAACCCGCAAACTATCAAGCGTCCATTAAAACGTAACTTCAGGAATGATACAATTTGACCATGCAGGAGAAATTCACCCCAAAAGAAGTGCTAACCCATATCCCCGAAAGATACCGGCACGATCCGTATCTGTACGACAGAGAACGCGGTGCTCTAAACATTGGTTCCAGTGTTGAGGAGCCTAATTTAGCTAAGCTTTCTAACTTTCCAAACACTCCCTTCGTTCTTGATGGCATTGAATATGCCTCGGTGGAAGGATTTATTCAGGGATTAAAGTTTTGGAACGAAGAAGATCAAATGCGCGCGGCAGACACAGCAGGTTATGAAGCCAAGAAAGAAAGCCATCGTAAGTTGCCCACAGACGAAAAGCCAAGAAGTACCAAAGGGCTAATCAGGGTAGGATTTTCAGCAGAGGAAAACGAGGAACGAGTTGGTTATGTAACCAATTATCAGGGCATTGCCATCCCCTATCGTTCATCGGAGCATTATGACCTTATCGCTCGCGCCATTAGGGCCAAGTTTGTTCAAAATTCAGACTGCAGAAAAGCTCTTTTGCAAACAGGCCGATGTGAACTAACTCACGATCTTGGACATCCAGAAAGTTCTACCACTTCCCTTCCCGCCGAAGTCTTTACCACTATTCTAATGAGAATACGGCAAGAGTACCTAATGGAAGATCTAGCGGCTCAGGCTCAAAAGGGCGACATCACTCACAATCTGTACCGATTCTATGGGGGCGACATGAAGAACGACAATCCCTACTTTCTCAAAATACAGAAATTAGGATATAGACATGAAGCTATCAACTGGCTTAAATCTCTAACACCTGAAGGGATGCGCTTTGGAACAGCCAGTGGTGAGGAAAGGCTGGGACAGGCCCAGAAGTATGCCAATCTAGCAGATATAACCGACCTTGAAACACTTGCTAAAGAGGCCGAGCTCACCGAACCCAAAAATTAATACCCCACCTCTTTGCTTTTACAATCAAACTCATTATCACGTGTTAGTTAGTAAAGTCGCGTTTAAATTTGCAGAGCAAATTTATCACGCAATGGTGCCGCAGGTGGGAGTTGAACCCACACGCCCTTGCGGGCACTAGGTTCTGAACCTAGCCTGTCTGCCAGTTCCAGCACTGCGGCTTTTCGGAGGTAAGTTGCCTCACCACATGGCTCCTGAACCACCAAAAGCCTTCATATTTGGCACCGGTGACAGGATTCGAACCTGCGACCTACTGCTTAGAAGGCAGTTGCTCTATCCACTGAGCTACACCGGCACGTTTCGTGGCACGCCACAGCATTCGCGAACGCCGTGGCACGCCCGGAGGGATTCGAACCCCCGACCCTCTGTTCCGAAGACAGATGCTCTAATCCACTGAGCTACGGGCGCAAGACATATCTCATTCTATCATCCGTTTTTGACAAAAGCAAACAAAGAAAGGTAAAATAGGACCGTGCCGAGGTGGCGGAACCGGTAGACGCGCGAGACTTAAAATCTCGTTCCCCTTGGGGAGTGAGGGTTCGAGTCCCTCTCTCGGCACCACACCACTTACTCCATCAACAAATATATCATTGTCCATCTTGCCGACCAAAATCCATTTTCAACATCTTCAAATCCTAAGTCAATCCTATCTCCCTTAATACTGCCCCCAATATCCTCGGCACGGCATAGGCCGTAACCGTTCACATACATTAGCGTTCCAAGAGGAATTTCACTGCGATCTACAGCGCAAAC
>JAHISN010000067.1 GCA_018818265.1 Patescibacteria group bacterium
CATTCTTACAATAAAGGTCGCCCCTGTTGACTTTTGACAGTGACAATAAGCGACAGAAGTCAGGCCTATATAGAAAATTAGTTTTAAACGAAACCCATCGCCTGGAAAACAAGTAGAAAAGTACTGCGACTAAGAAATATTGTAAAACAAAAGCCAGAGAAACACCTCTTAGACCCCAGTGGCGGCTTAGAACTAAGTAAATCGCCCCCAAATAAAAAATACTGCCGGCGGTTTCGGCAACAAACTGCAGGTCATATCTCAGCTTGAGTTGAAAAATACCGCTAGCGGCGCCGCGAATTGACTGAGTGATAACAGTAATAGAACTTAACCAAATCCCGAACTTGATAACTTCTTCATATGGTAGGAAGAAAGTAGCAATACAAAGACCCAGTGTCAAAACGAGACCCAGAATAAGACGGCAGGTCAACAAAGCTGAGAAAACGGACTGCTCCCGCATAGGTTCAGCGGCCATACGGCGCACAGCCACGGCATTTAATCCAAAGTCAGTTAAAATCCACAGAGAACTAGCGACGGTTAAGATTATTTGGTAACTCCCATAGCCTTCAATTCCCAGCACTCCAGTAAGCATGCGAGTAATTAAAACAGCCGCTAAGGCGGCAACAAATCGTCCGAGTACTTGGTAGAGCGTGTTGGAAGCGACGGTGAAATATGATTTTTTCATGGATAATTAGTGACTAGTTGCCAGTGATTAGTTTTCAGTGGTCAGTTGATAGTTTGCAGTTTTTAGTTTTAAGTTTTCGATTGTCGGTTATCAGTCGTGATTATTTTACTATACTAGCAAAAAATATTCTTTTTCGTTTACCCCCCCCACTCAATTCTACTGCTTAACATTAGTCATCTCCGTATCCTAAATTCTTAGTCTCCTGATATCGGGCTAAGAAACTCATTGACACTTTTTTCCTATGTCAGGTATCTTCTAATAAACACTGTTCCAAAATGTGTGAAATGTTTGCAGGGTTCATCCATTAAGTTTTTTTTGCTAATTCTGGTTTTTTAAGGATGAACCTTTTATATTTTTTTAAGACCTAGTGTGGCAATATGTTTGTAATGATTTGATGACTAAAAGAGAAAAGTTTCCAAAAAGAATACAAAAGAGAGACGGGCGCATTGTCGAGTTTGAGTCTCCCAAAATAACTGATGTGATTTTCAAGGCAGGTCAGGCAGCGGGCGAATTTGGTGGTAAAGAAGCAGAAAGATTGTCAAATTCGGTGATAAGGAAAATATTTGACCTTGGGTTTAATGGAAAAGTTATCGGCGTAGAAAAGGTACAGGATATTGTGGAGGAGATGTTGATGAAAGACGAACATTACAAGACTGCTAAAGCGTATATCCTCTATCGCGAACTACATCGACGAGCCAGAGATTTAGAAGCTCTGGTAGATGTTAATAAACTTATCAACGGCTATTTAGAGCGCATGGACTGGCGGGTTAGAGAGAACGCTAATATGGCCTATTCACTACAAGGATTGAATATTTATGCTTCCACTGCGGTTTCGGCAAAATACTGGCTAAATCAACTTTATGATCTAGACGCGCGGCAGGCCCATGAATCTGGGGACTTACATATACACGATTTATACTTGCTAGCACCTTATTGCTGTGGTTGGGATTTAAAAGACTTTTTACTCAAAGGATTTGGCGGGGTACAGGGAAAGATAGAATCACGGCCTCCCAAACACTTTAAAACTGCTTTAGGCCAGTTGGTAAATTTCTTATACACTCTTCAAGGAGAAGCAGCCGGAGCCGAAGCAATCTCCAATTTTGACACTCTATTAGCCCCATTTATTCGATTTGATAACCTAAATTACAAAGAAGTTAAACAGGGCTTACAGGAATTTCTGTTTAATATGAATGTGCCCACTCGGGTAGGCTTTCAAACTCCGTTTACTAATATTACTCTGGACCTAAAAGTACCAAGTTATATGCAGAAAGAACCGGTAATTGTCAACGGCAAACTGCAAGAATCCACTTACGGGGAATTTCAAGACGAGATGGATATGTTTAACCGAGCCTTTGCAGAGTTAATGATGGAAGGCGATGCCAGTGGTCGGGTTTTTACTTTTCCTATTCCCACCTATAATATTTCCAAAGATTTTAACTGGGACAATCCCGTTTTGGATCCAGTTTGGGAAATGACGGCTAAGTACGGTATTCCCTATTTTGCCAACTTTATTAATTCGGACATGAAACCGGAAGATGCTCGCTCGATGTGCTGTCGTCTAAGACTGGATAACCGTGAGTTAAAAAAGCGCGGCGGGGGTTATTTTGGCGCCAATCCCCTAACCGGCAGTATTGGTGTGGTTACCATTAATCTGCCCCGATTGGCCTATCACGCTAAGAATATAAAAGACTTTTGGTCTCAGTTGGATAATTTAATGCAAATAGCCCGGCGCAGTCTGGTTACCAAACGTCAGATTCTAGAGAAGTTTACCGAAACAGGTTTATATCCCTACAGCCAGCTGTTGTTATTCAATGTTAAAGAGAGACTTGGCAGTTATTGGTATAACCACTTTTCTACCATTGGCGTTTGCGGTGGTAACGAAGCCGCACTTAATTTGTTAGGTTGCAATTTGAATACTGAAGAAGGCAAAAGTTTTATTTTAGAAGTCCTGGATTTCATGAACGACAAACTGCGGTTGTTTCAAGCAGAAGATGAACAATTGTACAACTTAGAAGCTACCCCGGCTGAAGGAACGGCCTTTCGCTTAGCTAAATTAGATAAAGAAGCATTTCCTGATATTCTTGTAGCCAACGAAACGGCTTATCGGGAAGGAGCGGCTCCTTTTTACACCAACTCTACTCAGCTGCCAGTGGGATTTACCGATGATTTATTCGAAGCTTTGGAATTGCAGGATAAACTGCAGTGCTGTTATACCGGTGGTACGGTACTGCATTCTTTTTTGGGAGAGCGCTTGCCTTCAGGGGAAGCGGCCAAAAACCTGGTTAGGAAAATTGCTTTAAATTATCAGTTGCCGTATTTTACTCTCACGCCGACATTTAGTATTTGCATGGAACACGGCTATCTTGCAGGTGAACACCCTAAATGTCCGAATTGTAATCGTGAGACAGAAGTATATACCAGAGTTGTCGGCTACCTGCGCCCCGTAGTTCAATGGAACGACGGTAAACAGGCGGAATATAAAGAGAGAAAGACCTTTGTTTTATGAGACTTGGCGGCTTTCAAAAAACTTCTCTTATTGACTATCCGGATAAAGTTGCTTGTACTATTTTTACGCAGGGTTGTGACCTTAGGTGTCCTTTTTGTCATAACCGTCAGCTGGTCTTACCCACAGAATTTGGCTCTACCTCGCTGGTCAAAGAATCGGAAGTGTTTGCGTTTCTGGATAAGAGAGAGAAATTGCTGGACGGAGTCTGTATAACCGGTGGAGAGCCAACTTTGCAAAATGATCTACCCAAGTTTATTAAAAGAGTTAAAAAATTGGGCTTTTTAATTAAACTGGATACCAACGGCAGTCATCCCGAAATAATAAAGCAACTACTAAACAGCAATTTATTGGATTACATTGCCGTAGATATAAAGGCGCCTTTATTAGATGAGCCTTACAGCCAGGCGTGCGGGGTACATGTAAACACCAAAAAGATTGTTGATACTCTAGAGATATTAGCAGGAGGTAGTGCGCAGTACGAATTCCGCACTACAGTCGTTCCCGCCTTACATTCGCCAAAAAGCCTAACGACAATGGTTTATCAGTTAAAATCTTTTATATCTGCGGGGTTTAAGGGTTGGTTTTTACAGCAGTTTGTGCCGCTAAATTGCTTAGATCAAGATTACCTTGAGATTATCCCTTATACAGAGAATATTTTGAGAGAAATACTAGCGGAATTAGAAAGTGTCCTGCCGCAAGTTCAGTTAAGGATTTAGGGAAATTGGGTAATTAGGGAGGGGATTAGGCGGGTGAATAAAGCGGGTAATTAGATTGTAGGTCGTAGGGACAGGTTTTTAACCTGTCCGTTTTAAAAAGTAGGGCGGGCAGGGGCGAAGTTTGCCCCTGCCCGAGGTAATGACCTATAGGTGGGAAGCACCATAGGCCAACAACACTACGCAAACCCCGCCGGTTACTAGCCCTGCGATTGGTCCTCCGAGGGCCCAAACAGCCAGCGTGATGACGATGGATAAGCCAGCGGCCCACAGGAGTTTTACTACTCGTTTTTTCCTCAGAACCTTTTCCCTGGACGGGCGTTGCTGCACGATGGTCTGGCGAGTGAAAAGTTCACCACATCTCTCACAATTAAACTCTTTCTCCCCCTCCAGAAGGGCTGTTGCTACCCCGCAGTGGGGGCAGAAACCGCGAATACTCTGTAGCTTTTTTGGCATTTTTTGCCTCCTTTATGTTTGTGCCCGCCGAATCAGCGAGCAAAGTGCGAATTGAACGTTTCCGACATTATCCCATAGCTCCGAGTGTTTGTAAAGAGTCAGGAATAATGAGATTGGTTTTTTTGACAAAGCGGCAGAAAAATGGTATCGTGTGGGGAAAAGTAAAGAAACCCCGCCCAGCAGGTCGGGGCATTCTGCTTTAATTACCTTAAAAATTGAGGAGGAAAATGGAGACTGGAGAGCGACAAGAATACAAGTTCGGCATTCTCGGGCTTATCATCTACATTGTCAGTCTAATAGTCATCGGATACATCACCGTCTTTTGTGATTTGTCTCTGACTAACCGAATTCTCTTGAGCATACTGCTAGTTTGTGGTATGGGCATGGGAATTTGGCAATGGCAAATTGGCAGGCCGCAGAAACCGACTAGCCATGGGTGAGCAAACTCCCCCACCAAAAAACACAGAGGCAGGGGGAACATTCCCTGCCTCTAATTTTTGGGTAGGATATATACATAAATTTTAGATCGCACAAAGTTTAGGCAATATTGTAGCGGCGGCCCTTTAGGGTCGCACTCAGAATGCTAGACTGAAGTCTAGCCGCTACACAGGCGATCGCACTCAGAATGCTAGACTGCGACAGCCATGCGCTACGCAATGCTGCATAGCGTTGGCATCGCGTGGAAGTCTAGCCGCTACACAGGCGAGTAACTCCTACTTTGGAATGACATACTTTAGCGTGTTATCCTAAAAAACAACATGAACGTTTACAAACAAGAAATCCTCAACCACTACCGACACCCGCGAAACTTTGGTGAATTAGCTAACAAAACTCACTCTGCCAAAGGGACAAATGCTTCCTGCGGCGATACTATTCAAATAGATCTGATTATTGACAACGGAAAGGTTAAAGAAGTTGCCTTTAGCGGCGAAGGTTGTGCTGTGGCCATGGCCTCAGCCAGCATGCTAACTGAAAAAGTTAAAACCCTGAATTTAACAAAAATCAAAGAGCTTAATGAAACCTATGTAATCGAATATTTGGGGAAACTCAATCCAAGCAGAAAAAAATGCGCACTCCTACCGCTAAAAGTATTGCAAGAAGCAATCGAAGGCGAATAATTTTCGATATTATAATTTTTCCTCATTAAGACAAAATCTCAAACTGCTACCTTGTTCAACCAATCATACAGCAAAATAATTTGTTGTACGTTTATCACGGATTAACCGCAGTACCATTCTTGACACGTGGCGAAGCTTTACGTGTCGGTACACGGCACACGGTACGCGGCAAGAATCCGCTATTACATACAATGTAGTAGCGTAATTTATTACGCGATTCTTCGCCTGCCAAAAAAGAAAAAGGTGCGGTCAAATCTGCCCGCACCTTATGTTTATACGGTCTAGTCCCTGCTCCTGTTTTTACTTGTGAGGCTTATGGTGCCTCCAGCAGTGAAAAAGTCCGAGTGGTCCGCCGCCGCCGCCCGAGCCGGATCTCCTGTCCCTTGCTCTGCGACGCGGTTTCTTACGTTTCGCTTCGGCACGTAAAACTTGTGCAGCCCTTCTGCGCTCTCTGCGTCTTTCCCACTCGCCTATCAGTTGAACTCGCCCGCCTCTACAAGAGGGGTGGCATCTAGCCATCCCCGGTCCTAGTGGATCCCCACAAACCTCGCACACTCTGCACCGCATCTTTATCTCCTCTCGACAGTTTTCAGTGAATCTAGAGTGAAAAAACACGCTAAAGTGCCTGGTATAGACCGCTCTGGCGAATCGTAGATATATCTTCCCCCTTTATTTTGTTGTTAATTTTGTTACCGCAACAGTATATGTTAAAATTCAGTAAGATAATTCTTAACCGATTTGATTTAACATCACTATTCACCGTTATCTTACCAAAGAAATGCAAGATATTCAAAATACTTCCAAACTCACTGTCCACGTTGATCCCGAAAAGTGTACCGGGTGCGGGACATGCACAGCCCTTGCTGACCAAACCTTTGCGCTTAATGACGAGAATATTTCCGAAGTTATCAATCAAAACGGCAATTCCGATGAGGATAAACTGCTTGCCGCCCAATCTTGCCCCACTCAGGCGATTACGGTGACAGAAGAGGAGTCAGAAGAGAAGGTGTAGCCGTAGCAGCATGCAGTCCTCCTGGAGGACTGCCAAAGGCAGTCCGATAGGAACTAGCTTTGCAATAGCAAAGCGCACTGGTCGCTTCAATGTCAAGAAAGTACTACACGTACATCCTGACCAACTACACAAATAGTGTTTTGTACACCGGAGTTACCAATAATCTTAAGCGCCGTGTCTATGAACACAAACAAAAAGTAAATAAAGGCTTTACTAAGCGGTACAATGTCTGGAAGCTAGTTTACTACGAAATTTACAATAGTCCCATTGAGGCTATTAAAAGAGAAAAGCAAATTAAGAATTTGTTGCGCAGGAAAAAAATAGAACTAATTAAAGCTAAAAATCCCAGTTTTGAAGAGCTTCAAATAGATTAATATCGCTACGCTTGATTCTATCGACCCGACGCACGTCGGGTCTCCAGAATGACCGCTGCTGTCCGATTATGCTCAATGTCAACAAAATCCGCCAGGACTTCCCCATCCTAAAAACCCGCATTCACGGGAAACCACTCGCCTACTTAGACAATGCCGCCACAACACAGAAACCCCAAGTCGTAATTGACGCAATTAGCGACTACTACCGAAATTATAACGCCAACATTCATCGCGGGATGCACTATCTGGCCGAGAAAGCCACCGAAGCTTACGAAGATGCGCGTAAAACCGTGGCACGATTCATTAACACCAATGACCCGTCTGAAATTATTTTTGTCCGCAACGCCACCGAAGCTATTAACCTAGTTGCCTATTCATGGGGGCGGCAAAATCTTAGCGCTGGCGATACCATAGTCTTAACCGAGATGGAACATCATGCCAATATAATTCCCTGGCTCATGCTTAAACAAGAAAAAGGTGTTGAAATCGAGTATGTGCGTGTTGATTCGGACGGCTATTTAGACATCAATCATCTCAAAGACCTTCTTGACCAAAAACCCAAACTGCTCTCACTAACACACATTTCAAATGTCCTGGGTACAATAAACCCCCTAGCTAAAATCTCACGCTTGGCTGGAGAAGAAAACATCCCCATACTGGTAGATGCCGCCCAGAGCACGGGGCACTTGGGCTTTAATGTTAAGAAACATAAAATAGACTTTCTGGCCTTTACCGGCCACAAAATACTCGGCCCTACCGGTATAGGTGTATTGTGGGCTAAAAAAGAACATTTGGAAAAGATGCCGCCGTTTTTGGGCGGCGGGGAGATGATTGATGAAGTATATTTCGATCGTTTCACACTTAATAACTTGCCGCAAAAGTTTGAAGCCGGCACCCCGCACATCGCCGGCGCTATTGGTTTGAAGGCGGCGATTGACTACTTGGATGAATTAGGATTAAAAGAAATTAGAGAGTATGAACTAAAACTAACCGCGTATGCAATCACAAAGCTTCAGAATATACCCGGCATTTGCCTTCTCGGTCCTCTTAGTCCTACTGATCGCGGCGCGCTGATCTCCTTCACTCTAAAAGATATTCATCCGCACGACATTGCTGCTGTACTGGATATCGAAGGTGTTGCGATTCGTTCCGGCCATCATTGCGCTATGCCTTTACACAATACACTTGGCATCCCTGCCTCTGCGCGTGCCAGTTTTTGCTTTTATAATACCGAAGAAGAAATTGATAGATTAGTAGAAGGAATTAGAAAAACTATAAAAACTATGGGTAAAAGAGAGCACGAAAGAAAATAATTGTGAGAACAGTATTATGTGGAAAAACCAGACATACTGAAGGTGACACCACCCTCGTGGGGTGTGCAATGGTTGAAAATAGTGTTTTCAAATAACGCTGTGAATGTTTTGGTTTTTCCTTAGGAAGAAGCCACGCGCTTCTAGCGCGGGGTTCTTCACAGTTAGTATCCTATGCCGAAAATTCAAGATTTAAGTGACGAGAAGTTAGTAGAATATGTTAGATCACAAGACCAGGAACAATATCGAGAAATCACAAACCGGTATCAAAGAAAACTCCTGCGTTATGCTGAGTCTATTACTAAAGATAAGTTTTTGGCGCAGGATGTAGTTCAACAAGCATTTATTAAAGCATTTATTAATTTGTATAGTTTTAATATAAAAAAGAAATTTTCCAGTTGGATCTACCGCATTGTCCATAACGAGGCAATTAATCATCTTAAAAAATACAAACGGGAACTTAATTTAAAACACGAACACTGGCAAAACCTGGAAAGTAATGACAAAAGTATTGAAAAATCACTGATACAAAAAGACAAAAAAGAAAAGCTATTGGCGGCGCTAAAGGAACTTCCCGTCAACTACCGCGCCCCACTAACTTTACGATACTTCGATAAAAAGTCATATGAGGAAATCAGCAATATTTTAAAGATACCGACAGGAACAGTTGGAACAAGAATAAATAGGGGGAAAAAGGAACTGCGGCAGCTTTTTAACAGAATCTACAAGGGAAGATAATTATTTGACAAATATGCAGAATAAAACTCAACCAGACATCACCAGCCGTGTAATGACCGAAATTAAATCTCGCGGGATCAAAATGAAACCAAGGATTTATTTTGCCGCAGGATCAGTTCTGCTGGGGCTTGGGCTAGCCACTATCTTTATACTGGCTGTTTTTGTAATCAATTTAACATCTTTTCGCCTGCGAATGGATGTGCCGTTTGAGTTTTTGCGTTTTGGAAAACCCGGGCTACCGCCTTTCCTCGCCATCTTCCCCTGGCCATTTTTATTGTTCGCCTGCATAAGCATTTATGCCGGTCTTAAACTTCTAAAAAAGCTGGACTTCTCATATAAGCATAACTTTATAATGATTGCACTTATCACCGTAATGTGCATTGTTGGTGCAGGTCTGGCTGTTGATAAGATTGGCCTTAACGAGCGCTGGGCACAAGCAAGACCATTAAAAGGTCTATATCATCAGAAAATCCCCAACGGCAACTGGGTAATGGGAAAAATAATAGAAGTCAAGAATGACAAAATAACAATTCAAAATCCGGAAGGACAAGAACTTACAATAATTACGGACAACGCTACCCGTTTTCTAGGGACAAAAAAGTTTGTAATTGGACAACACATTCGAGCTTTCGGCGAACCCCAAAGCGGAACCTTCCTAGCCGAAAGTATTGTTTCCAGCCAGTTTCAACCCCATCCCACTTTCAGACAACGAAAACTGTTTTCGCAATAGCCTTACCCCCATAGCACTGCAAGCCCCCCCCCGGATCCAATCGAACAAAAAACCGTGGGTGTTAAACCCGCGGCTATTTTTTTGTGCTATACTGAATTCTAGACCTATGCCCCTAGACAAACTAAAAAGCTATAAGAAAATACTTGCGAGCCTTCTAATCCTGCCGCTTCTGGCCTCCACCCTCGCCGTAACCGCCCAAGACCTGCAGTCCGAGTACGATACTAAACAACAAGAATTAAACGAAATCCAGCAGAAAAAACAAGATCTGGAAAATAAGATTGCCGAGGCGCAGTATCAAGAGAGAACATTAGCAAATCAAATTGCCTATTTCAACAACAATATTTACCTCACCGAACTCGAGATCAGCGAGACGCAGTCGCAGATTATCACTACTCAGGACCACCTATTGGCTATCGGGGGTGATATAGAAAAGCTTGGTACTAAACTAGCCAATCTTGATGACAGCATTAATGAGTTAACCCGCGTTATCCAAGCCCGCATCCGCACTTCGTATGAACTAAGCCATACTTCTGATTCTTGGGCATTTTTACTCTCCACCAATAGTTTAGAAGAATATGTCCGCCGCTATACCTATATCACTACACTTCAGCGTGAGGACCAAAAGCTACTAAGACAAATGCAAAGCTCACAAGTGTTGTTTAATGAACAAAAAGACAGGCTGGAAGAACTAAAGCAGGAAAAAGAAGGGCTCAAATCACAGCTTGAAGAACAGAAAGAGATCTTGAATCAACAGCAGGTTTCGCTAGACCGTCAAAGATCAGACAAACAATATCTGTTGGCAGTAACGGAAAATGAGGAGGCTCGCTATCAAGAGTTACTGCAAGCCGCCAAACAAGATGAAGCGGCAATACGTTCTGCCATTAGCAATCTGCTTCAGCAGATCGCCGGAAATGTTTTAACGGGAACAGAAGTAAAGTGTGGCGGCATCATTGGACTGGAAGGCAACACTGGAGCGGTTTATCCTCGACCCACTGTTGATTATCCCTATGCCGGAACCCATTTGCACTTTAGTGTTTTAACCTGCGGCAGTTGGACTTGCGTGACTAATCCTTGGACTTACCTTAACAACGGCACTTTACAATGGCCGCTTACAGACTTTGTAATTACCCAGGAATACGGCTACACCGCTTTTGCGTCTACTTCTGGTTACTATACTGATCAGTTCCACAACGGTATTGACATTAAATCCAATGCTGGCTACGGCGCGCCAGTTTTGGCCGCCGCCGACGGTACAGTGTATTACACAGTAGACGGCTGGGGCGGGCACGGCGCGCTAGTAAAACACGCCGATAATTTATACACCGCCTACTGGCATTTACAACCCGTAAAGCAGTGATAAGCAAAATTAGAGCCTTCACTGTGTTGACCATAAAAATCATTTATTGTCATCTTGAAAGGATGTCGGCGGCACCATTCTAAAAGAATGGTGTGTCTAATTTCATTACGCAAACCCGAGAAACCGAAATACCAGAATCTGTAGTAGCGAAATTCATTTCGCGATGCCGCATGAGCACTGTGGTTTCTCTGCGTTCTAAATAATTTATTCTTATGTGCGCAGAATACAACGCCATGCGGCATCGCGTGGAATTCTGCTACTACTTTTCCCGAGAAGGGGCATTTTGTTTTTAACGAATTATAACTTTCACAATGAAAATACACCAATTCCCCGTGGGACAGTTACAAGCTAATTGTTACTTCGCCGTCTGTGAGAAAAGCCGGCATACAGCGGTAATTGATCCGGGTGGTGATGCTGATTTCCTGGTCCAGAAACTAAAAGAACTTGAATGTAAACCCAAAATGATTTTAGCTACACATGGCCACTTTGATCATGTTTTGGGAATTACCGATTTAAAACTGCAGTTAAACTTATCCTACCTACCTCTTTTCATACACCCTAAAGATATTTTTATACTTAAAAATGCCGCCCTCAGTGCCTACTACTGGACACGGCAGGGTAAAGACATTCCCGCTCCCATTGTGGACCAGCACCTTGAAGATGAACAGATTATTCCTCTGGATAAAGAAAAACTTAAAGTAATATACACTCCCGGCCACACCCCGGGCAGTGTTTGTTTTTATAACGAAAAAGAAAAAATCTTGTTCTCTGGAGATTTGGTTTTCCAAAACGGCATTGGCCGCACTGATTTTTCCTACAGCAATAATGACACCATGAAAAACTCTCTGCAGAAAATTCTAGGCCTACCGCCAGAAACAGTCATTTACCCAGGCCATGGAGAAACAACAACAGTTGGGGAGGAGAGGACGGCATTGATGCACTGATCAATCGGCTGGATTAACACGGCAAGTCCAGCTTGTTACAGCAAGCTAAACTTGCCACGGCACGTCAGGCGTGCCACTACGCAACTGATTGCCCCAGCATACCCAGCATGACATGACACCAAGCAAAACAAAGAAACACAGAATTTCGCGATCGCGAAATTTTGTTGCACGGATTAATAATTTGCTCAACGCAGTGAGGCGAGAGCGCAGCAGGGAGCGACTAAAAAGAGCGAGTTCAAAAACAGTTTTTCAGCCTTCAATGAGAAAAGGGAAAAAATTGATTAAAATTTAAATTTGTTTTTACATTTTGGGCGAAGGCAGAGGGGAACCAAAGGGGTGAATGCCCAAAATCCAAAACTCCTTCTTTAGACAATGCTAGCCACTGTGTTTCTCAAATCATCCTCTGCTTCATTTAGCTTTTCTTTAAGCTGATCGTATTTACTTATTTTTTTCTCCACAAGTTCGCTCTGCTTCTCGATTGGAATGTAATCTATATAATATTTTTCTAAATCCGGCTTTGAAATCGTTAACTTAGACGTCCCGTCGGCCAGGTCAGATACAATTCTCTTTCTTATTGCTGCAAAATACCAATTATAAAACTCAAAATTTACCTTATAGGGAGAGTCTTTTTTAGGTGTCATAACAAGACACAAATTGCTTGCAGTAAATTTACCTTTTACATAATGAGTTCTTCCTAACGAACCACCGGCTGCTACAGCATAAATAATAGCTTCTGTATCATGTGAAAATGTGCTATGTTTCTTCCATTCATTCGATGCTGTTATAAAATCGTAATCTCCACCTTCATCAGCGTCATTACTTGCTAGCGTACCTTTTTGTAAATCAAATAAACTCATAATCTGAACCATCTCATAATTACTTTTTCGTTTTATTTGTATGCCCGCACAATTAAGGACAACCTCTTTGTAGATTTTCTTTTTTTGGCATACACTTTCAATTTCCTTTGAGTTATTAATTGCATCAAGGATATTGTTCTCGATGTCGTTCCATTTATTTAATTTGTCCACCCTCCCTTTATGTTGAATGCTTTTAAATCCATCATCTTCTAGATTATAAAATAGAACATTGTCATTCTGGCTGTGAGGCGTCTTTGTAAAGCCAAAAATTGAAGTGTTGACTGTCCTTTTTTGTTCAGTAAATAAGGCCATTGGCATCTTTATAACAAAATCAAGTTTAGCCACCTCCAGTAATTGTTCCGTTAATCCCCCTTCATTATGGGTTAGTGTGGGGGTGGGCATTATTATGATTAGCTTGCCATTTGGCTCAATATAATCTATCGCCTGCTTCGTAAATTTAATTGGGTTGTTGCTTTCGTATGGCGGATTAATAATGCATTTAGTAGGCTTCATTTTCTTAATATATTCTAAAATATCAGCATCATTACTATTAACCATACTACCGCGACGTGTATCTAAAAGACTACTTCTGAAGAGCAGATTAGTCCTTCCATCACCGTGCAAAAACATATTTGAACAAGCTAACGCAAAAAGGACTGAATCAGTTTCAAATCCAATAAGTTGTTTTTCTTTTATGTGATTGATTTTTGACAAATCTCCCTTAGCTAAGGACATCATCATTTCCATCGATTCCATCAAAAAACCACCGGAACCTGTGCAAGTGTCCAATACAACATCATCTTTTGTTAATCTGGCCAGTTTTACCATAAGACTTTTTATGTGGTCCGGGGTAAGAATGATATTTTTATTATCAATTTTTCCAGCCCTCGACAGAAAAATCTTATAGGCCTTCCCTAGAATGTCCTGCTTCTCCTCGTTTAAATATGGTTGAAAGATCCTTGTTTCAATAGTCTCAATGATATCTTTATACTCAATGAGAGGGTAGTCAACATTTTTTATAAATGAAAACTTATCTTTCCAGCTATATTCTTTCGACAAGTTATTAATCTTACTTTCCAACTGACTTGATATTGCGCTAACTATTGCTTTGTTGAGATTGTAAGATTCCAATACGGTTGCCCTGGTCGTTGTAACCTCTTCTTTAGACGGTGCTTGAATTCCTTTGTATGTACTTCTGAAGTTAACATTTGTTAGAGCTATTATTAAACCTGAAAAGAAAAGGCTTCTGTCAGTATCTCTCACCTTATTTTCATTATTAAATCTTTTGTTCAGACTCTTTAGTACTAGAACAAGATTTTCGTCTGAGATGCTTTCACCATATTTATTTTTGTTGAAAGTTTTTTCCAGATCCCCTAGGGAAAGCAGTATATCCTTTACGAGAAAACTCTTCATCTCTTTGTCTTCAAAGATTTTATAAAAGTAGGTTACCTTAATTTGGTTTAGTTCCTGTCCTGACACAGCAATACCAATAATATCTTTCCGGATTTTATTGTTTTCCATATAAAATTTAACATCATCTTCTGCCGCCGAGTGCTTTAATGGTTTAGCCTCAACAATGATTGCAAAGCTTTTATGGTCCAGAAAAAAATCAGGATAGCCACTATGTGACGTTCCCCTTTTTGACGTGAAGCCATACTCCGATGGGATTGCTGATTTCTCTATAAAAACATCTGGGCCATAAAAGCCTCTAAATATGTTTTCTGCTTTTGTCTCACTAATTTTATTCATAGAATCTTGAATTTTAACAATTTATATTATATCCGTTTTCCCCTTATAAATAAATCGTTTTCTGGAGCGAAGCGGAAGAAAACACCATATACCCCCCTCTTAAAATAATAAAAATAAAATTTGTTCATTATAGAAAAGTGTTAGGCGTTAACCGTAAAAAGAAAAGCATATTTCATCTAACTAGTGTTTATACGGACAATTGTTCGTATAAAGACCCGCAGGGGGATTTTCCGGGAACTACAATCTAGGCTACTAATGTACATGCCGTATCTTCAAAATAACATACTAATCCCAAAATCACAAAACCAGCGAAGGACGTTCGCAACCCCCATATTGCAGCAAATCGGCGCTCCTGTAGCCCAAGTCGAAATTTCCTCTTAATCCTTGTTATGTGGGGAGACTGCAAGTCGGCCGGCCGGCCGGCCGACCGACCGGAGGGACAGTTGTGCAAACCCCGTTCATTGTTTTAAAGAATCTAGCAAATCCTTAAACTCTTTTTGATTCAATTGGATTAATTTTGAATCTTTGCCTAATTGAGTATTCGTTATCTCTTTGCCCATCCAATCATAAGATTGAAAGTTTTTGGCTTCATCTTCAGAAGAAAATTCAACTTCTGCTCTAGTTAAGCCCTCATAATCTCCATGATAGATTTTGATAGTGACCTCTGGATTGTCAGAAATTTTATAGCTTTCTCTAATGATTGATTTTGAAGCGGAATTTATAAGCACATCAAAATCTCGTTTAGATATTTCTTGCTTTTCAGTTTTGCGTGATAAATCAGATGTTTTGAATTTTTTTTCTTTCTCGTATTTATCCCCTTTCCTCTGAATTCGCTCTTCAAAATCAGCTTCAATTTTCAAGAAATATCTTTCATAACTAACGCTATCTTTATCTGACAAATCGGGAAGTTTCTCTACTAAAAATTTTCTTTCTATCTCGTGCATATGTTTAAGGATTTTTGCCTATATTAATTTCGAACGCAGTGAGTCCATATGCCCGAAAGACGGGAAGACTATAAATAATGCGTGCTTTATTCTAAAATATTAAAGTCATCTCGTATGACATTTAATGAGAAATCTTCAACACTCTCAAGTACGATGTTATATTCTGGTGTATGTGGCTTAATAATAGATTCATATTGACTATTTCTTTCATCAAAGTTTTTCTTTACTTCTTCAGCAGTTTTCTCATTACTGGCCCTTGCTCGTTTTATTCTCCGTTTAATTTCTAATTCTTCTTTACACTGCAAGAAGATACTTACTGAATTTGATTTGTCTTTCTCTAAGAAAACTGTACCAACACCTTCTATAATAGTCAAAACTGCGTCTCCATGTAATAATCTACATTCTTGAGATCTCTTAGCTTTCTTAGGCCAATGATAATAGTCATTGCTTTTTTCAATATTGTATATTATTGCTTTTACATTTTGTAAAAAATAAGATGCTGCAAAAGAGGTAGTATATCTGCCTTTTTGTTCCTTCTTTTGATTATCATTCCATGTTGTAGTTGCACTATTTCTAAGTTGAGTATCAACAACAAAATCATCCATCTCTAAAAAGTTCACCCGGCCGCGTTCGGAAGCTTCTTTTAAAATGATTTTTCCCAGTTCAGTCTTACCTGAAGCACCATTCCCTGAAATAAAAATAAGTTTTTTATTTGTAGAAGTACAAAAGCTAACTATTTTTTGGGCAACTTCTGAAACATCATAATTTTTCATATAATTAAATTTAAATTGTGAAATTCAATTGCGTATAACGTTCCCGTATATGCAACGTTTGGTGATGAGATAATTCTAGCACGCCCTCCATACCGACTACTTACACCAGTATGATACATCACGCTAAGCGTGATATACTAGTACATCATACTAGCATTGTAGAGTGATGAATAAAAAAACTATAATTTTCATTATAATAGCCGTAACTCTTCTGATTGGCGGATTTATTATTTTTCTGCCGGAGAAGGAAGAAACAACCCCTGTTTTAGGAGAACAAGCAGACCAACAAGACACAGCTCAACAAATGATCCAAGAAGAAACGAAAGCTCTAAATCCCCCAACAATGCAGATAGATCAGAACAAAACATATCAGGCTATTTTATCCACAACACAAGGAGATATAACTGTTAGATTATACGCGGATAAAACACCAATTACTGTTAATAATTTTGTTTATCTCGCCCGACAAGATTTTTATAACAACACCATATTTCACAGAGTTATGGAGAATTTTATGATCCAGGGCGGATGTCCCGGAGGAAATGGCACTGGCGGGCCGGGATATAAGTTTGATGACGAGCCGTTTAAAGGTGAATATACAAGAGGAACTATAGCCATGGCAAATGCTGGCCCCAACACCAATGGCAGTCAATTTTTCATAATGCATAAAGACTACAGTCTGCCCACCAATTATGTAATTTTTGGCGAGGTTCTTAGTGGGATTGAAGTTGTTGATATGATTGCGGAAGCGCCTGTAAAAACAAGCGTTGCGGGAGAAGCATCAACCCCTATAAACCCCGTAATCGTAGAATCTGTTGAAATACTTGAAGAGTAATTTTTGCCTCTGTTTATTGCGCGAAACCCTCAACCGTACCACATTCAGTCTAACCGAGACAAATTCCTTACGTGGTGCCCTCAACGAGAATTGAACTCGTATTTCTACCTTGAGAGAGTAGTGTCCTAACCGTTAGACGATGAGGGCAATCATTTCTTTGCCCTATTATACCAAACAACCAGCAGGGGAGCGGCAGTAAAGGTGGAAGAATAAGTACCGGCAATAGTGCCAACAAGCAGAGCAACAACAAACCAGCGAATGGTTTCACCCCCTAAGAATAACAGGGCCAAAAGCATGAAGATAAGTGTTAAAGAATTATTAATCGAACGCACGATAGTATCTCCAATGGCCTGATTTACAACATTTTCAAAGCTTTCCTTGTGATGAATTCTTTTCAATTCCCGAATACGATCATAGACCACCACAGTATCGTGAACAGAAAAAGAAAGCATCATTAAAACAGCCGTTACAAACAAAGTATCAACCTCTACGCCATAAAAATGTCCCAGCAGAGAGAATGCCCCCAAAAGAATGAACGTGTCGTGAAACATGGCCAAGATAGCACAAATACCGTACATCTTATTTTTAAACCTCCATGCAACATAAAGCATAATAAATCCGGCAGTGAGAACAATCGCCATAATAGTCTTTTCCAATAGCTCTTGCCCCAATACAGGACCGACTGTTTCAAAACTCTTTTCGGCAAACACAGTGAACTTTTCCGACAAGCCCGTTTTAATCTCCTCTTTCTGTGTTTCGTCTAAAGGAGAAAGTTTAAGCAAAAAACTTTTTCCATCAAGCGATTGAACAGTATGGACAGTATGTCCTGATTCTTCCAGGAAGGCTTTGATCTCATCCGCCGAATTCTCAAACTCAGGCGCAAACTCTATTTGCCACAAGGTCCCGCCGGTAAAATCAATAGACGGGTTAAATCCCCACAGAAAAAGCGCGATTATGCCCGGAACTAAAAACAATGCGGAGATAAAGAAATATAAGGTTTTGTATTTTAGAAAATTCCTCATAACATTCATCTTTATAGACTAATAGGCTATCGTTGTCAAACTTCTGTTAGAATATAATTATGATTTTCACACGGCGGCGGGTAATTGTAGTGATCATTGCAGTTTCTATTTTAGTGTTTATAGCAGGGGGTATACTATTCCGAGACTTCTCACTACTTAACAGCCAGTTAACAGTGGAAAGTGTCCGTGACTTGGTAAAAACTGGCGGGCCTGCCGCGCCATTTGTTTTTATTTTAGCTTGCGCCGCCACTAATATTTTCTCACCTTTGGTAATTATGCCTTTTTGGATAGCGGGAATTCTTGCATTCCCATTTCCATGGTCATTGATTTATATCTACATAGCTAATCTTTTAGGCCATTCGCTTAATTTTCTTATTGCTAAACGGTGGGGACGGAATTTAATCATTAAATTCACTGGCGTGCAGGGGCTTGCAAAAATTGACGATTTCACCAATGTAGTGGGTATAAAAATGATTTTCCTCATTCGTCTTATGGGTGGCGCGGCTACAGATTATATCTCCTACGCTCTCGGGCTGACCAATATTCGCTACTCAACTTACATTGGTATTACCGCACTGGCCTTTATACCGTGGATGCTGCTTAATTTTTACCTTATTAAAGGGGCAATGGAAGGACAAACGACTGTGCTTATTCGCAACTTTAGCCTTTTGGCAGTTTTGGGGTATGTTTTTACTTTTTTACTCTCGATAATTATTTACCGGAACAAAAAAAGGAACAGCGGGAATGGTCACTGATTAATAGTGATTAAGTGATTGAGTCCTTCGGCAGGCTCAGGATCAATTGAGTAATTAAGTCGATTAATTGTTAAATGCTATACCAGAATCTTGCAATTTCAACAATCGTTTTTGCCCTCGGCACAGCTATCGGCTCGTTTGTAAACGCTTTGGAATATCGCCTGCGCCATAATCTCGGTTTTACTAGAGAGCGTTCTCAATGTCCTGGCTGTGGTCACACTTTGGCCTGGTATGATTTAGTTCCTATACTCTCCTTCATACACCTGCGCGGCAAGTGCCGCTACTGCGGCAAGCTTATTAGTTTTCAATACCCCCTGGTTGAATTAACCACCGGGATACTGTTCGTAATTTTCTTCGTGGCGGTAATAAGTAATGAATTTGGAATCATGAATTATGAAGTATGGTCTCCAAATTCTTCAATAATCCAATTACTCATTAACTTAACAAATCAATTATCCGGTCAACCAATCACCCAATTTCTCCTGAACTTGCCAAAGTACTCAATCGCTCAGGTATCGGCAACGATTGTTTCATTACTCTATATTTACTTTATAATCACCGCCCTCATAACCATATTTCTATACGACCTTAAATACGGACTAATTCCCACCAAGATTATTATTTGGGCTGGCATGACGAGTTTGTTTTATCAAAGTTCCGTAATTTTCATTCATTCCATGCCCGCTTACATTCTTCCACATCTAGGCAGCATACTTTTAAGCGCTTTCGGCTCCGCATTATTTTTCTATCTTTTGATTAAAATTACTAAAGGCAAGGGAATGGGCCTGGGTGATTTGTATTTGGGCTTTCTAATGGGTCTTATTTTGGGCTATCCGCGAATTATTTTGGCCCTTTATTTCGCTTTCATTCCCGGAGCTCTTGTTTCCCTACTGCTTATTGCCCTTAACAAAAGGACCATGAAACAAGCCGTACCCTTTGGGCCATTTCTGGTGGCCGGTACCCTAATAGGAATGCTCATTTAAGGTTAAACTCAGCATTTTGCTATAATCTCTTCATGACAACCGCGACATCTGATTTCCAACAGCATGAATTACTACTAAACAGTCACAAAATCAATTACTATACAGTAGGTAATCCTTCCCGTTGCCCCCGAAAATTCTTGTTTATCCACGGGCACCGTTCCGATGCTCTCCGCTTTAAAACGTTTATTCGCGGGCTCGCTGAGTTTGGCGAGGTTATCGTGCCGGATCTACCAGGGTGTGGTCAGTCGCCACGTTACCCGCGGCGCTGGCACAGTATGGAAAACTATGCCCGAACATTGGCTGATTTTATTGAGCGCTTGAATTGTAAAGATATTGTTTTGGTAGGCGGCTCAATGGGAGGAATTATTGCCCTACATCTCTATCCAAAAATTGCACAGCGGATCAGCAAAATCGTTTTGATCTCAACACCAGTGGACTATCGACTGTTTAATTCCCAAGTTACTAAATTCCGTCGCTATAGACCCTTGGCTAAATTACTGGTGAAAACACGTATATTTCCTATTTGGGGAGATAAACTTATCGCCCGCGACAAAATTGCTAAGGCAATTTTAACCCGCAAGTTTGAACCCGAAGACAAAGTTTCGGAAATCATCAATTACGAAATTCAACAGTGGCGAGCAATGTCACTATCCGTCTGGCTGCAAACAATTTATGATATTTTAAACGTAGAAATTGCATGCAATCCGCCGCAAATCACCGCTCCCGCGTTTTTGGTAGAAAACAGAAATGAAAACTATTATAACTCCCAAAAGAACCTTGAACTCCTAAAACAATTTGCGCCTAACCACGAGATTGCACTTACCTCATTTAAAAAACATGTTCCCAAAGGCGAGATTCCTGAAAGCTTTCTGGATCCATATCGAAAGAAATTAAGGGAGTTTTTAGAAAGGGAGTGAGCCGCCTATCTGAAAGGTCAATCTCAGTAGACGGCTCATTTTGTTTTCTTTTGCACAGCGGTTGAAAACCAAAAGTGAAATTCCCAATAGACCTATCAATATAAGCCAAACAAGTTAGGAAAGGGCCAGGCGATTATCTCCGCCCACACGGTTGAAGACCAGATAGCTAGGCAGATAACTGTTGATATCAGCAAAGAGAACACCACCAACAACAGCGGCACCCAGATTCCCTTGGGCGCCACACTGGCTGGCGTGAATGCATAGCTTATCATCAACCCAACAAACACGACACAAAACCCAATACGCCAGATATTACCCAAACTGGACAATTCAAAGTCTCCGAAAGAAACTCTCAGAAACTGCGAGCCAAAAATGGCAAAGGCATTGGCTATTACACCCCAAATCGCCAACGGGACCAAATAATCCGCCTTCGATTGTCTCGGGTTGTTATCGTCATCCAATATGCAAACTAGCCCCACTAATGCGGTCAACACCTGCAAAACCAACATCTTTATCACGATCATTGTTTTTCTCCTTTACCCACGATTATATTTTCTTGTCGTTTGTGCTACTTACGCCCCTAATTGTAGCAAGTAACTAACTAATCATCAAACCCACCATTTGAGTCTCCCCCAATCGAAAAATGATACCGTAATTTAGACTGTGGACTTTTCAGCGCGAGCCATAATTTGTATCCTCTTTAAGTATTTTATCAAATAATGGTCTTTCTTGTTCTCTCATAATTGTGGCGAATTGATTATCAGA
>JAHISN010000068.1 GCA_018818265.1 Patescibacteria group bacterium
CCACTTCCTCCACAGGGAAGTGCTCTACCAATTGAGCTACGCTCACCATAAAAGATATTTTATTCGAAAAAGGCTTCACAGCCTAGAAGTTTAATTGTTTTCCAAATGTGCCACTTTTGATATTTTTTGGTTGATGGGAATTGAACCCTCAACCACTTCCTCCACAGGGAAGCGCTCTACCAATTGAGCTACACTCACCGCGAAAAAATTTGCTAAAGCAAATTTAACGCGTCACGGCCACGTAAGTCCGATGGCCATCGGACAACATGACACAACCACGTCTGCCCTGATTATACACGAAATAAAAACCTTCTGCATAAAATCGGCGGGCAAAGTATCGTGATCAGAAATAGCCGCAACTATCTGGATAAGGCGGGGAGTTTCACCATCCTTTGCCCTTTCGACTTAGCCCCGCGTACCGCGTTTTACGTGGCCTGACAGGGCTTCGCTCAGGACTACGGAGGGTTCCGCTAGAATGCCCCCGATGTCTATCGGGAAAACTTCACAAAATAAAATCTAAATAGTTTTTGCGGGAGATTACTTCAAAACTTGCATTATCATATGTTTTTAACCAATCTTTTGGCGCCTTGACTGGCTTATCTTTATACTTAAACTCATAACCGTACAACTTACCTTCTCTTTCTTCTATCCAGTCTATTTCTTTTTGATCCCAGGTTCGCCAAAAGTTGTTGTTTGCAAAAATCTTCTTATATGCCTGTTTCTTAAGTCTTTCCACTACAAGAAAATTCTCCCAGAGTTGCCCCGTATCGTTTCTCAACTCGAGTGAGTTAAAGCTTGAGATAATAGCATTTCTTACTCCATTATCATAAAAATAGTATTTGTTTTTTTTGCTTACTTCCTTTCTTAAGTTCCTGCTAAACCCACGTAGGCTAAATATTATGAATGATTTTTCAAACAAATCTATATATCTTGCTACAGTTTTATAGTTAATACCCAGCTGCTGAGCTAATTCTGCCAGCGAAACTTCACTGCCAATCTGAAAAGCGAGCAGTCTAAGCAAATCTAAAAGTATTTTAGACCCTTTTATCTTTTCTAGCGAGATAATATCCATCAATAAATATGAATGAACAAGCTCTCTAAGAATCTCAATCTTGCGCTCTTTATCTGTTGTGGTAAGAACTTCAGGATATCCACCAAAAATCAGATATTCTGATAACAAGTTCTTTAATTCAAAAACCGTATTATCTTCACATAATTCAATCTGTGAAACCGGATATAGTATAAGTGTATTTTTCCTTCCGGTTAGGGGCTCCCCTACCTGACCGGCCAACTCAAACGAAGAAGAACCTGTTGCAATTATTTTAATATCTTTGAAGTGATCGACAATTATTTTTAACCCCAACCCAACATTTTCAATTTTATGTGCTTCATCTATGGCAATTAATTCGTAGCCTTCTACATATTCCTTTATTAGCTGAAAGTCCTGTGAATTTAGAATATTTGCTATCTGAATATTTTCGCCAGAATCAAGCCGGTATTTGCAGTTTATTTTACTTAAATAATCTTCCAACAAAGTTGTTTTACCTACCTGCCGCGGGCCATAAATTATTAACGCTTTACCTGACGTTACATATTTTCCCAAATCTTGATAGTATCTCTTAATCTTCATTCTTTAATAATACCAAATCCTCGGAATTTGTCAATTACGAGAGTTGGCAATACTGCAAATCTGGCAAATATCCACCATGCCGCCACGCCTAGATGACTTTGCCGCCACAACTATCACCTGAAGGACAAGCCTACTACCGAGCGCTATACAGGTAAGTATTGCCTTTTTTACCCACTACTTCAATGGCAGTCATTTTTCGCAGGCAGTAAGACATCTTACGGGCACGATATATAGAAATATCCAAAAGCTTGGAAAGGTCGTGGTTAGTAAATTTCGACGGGAGATCTGTTGGTAAAAGAGATAAGAAATCCTCTTTGTTTTTAAATAACTTTTCCCCCACCACATCTAAAAGTCTGCAGTCCACAATACTAACCCCTTTTCGTCTCCAACTGCCTTTCCCATCGTTACAACGCACTTCTTCTTCCCTAATAAAAAGCACCTCCAGAGAAAAATTAGGGTGCGTGATAAGTTGCGGGATACGAATTAGTTCATAAAATATATCCGTTATCCTGCCTTTTTTAGGGGATTTGCGTCGGCGAAGTAATTTACCTTTTTCATCAACATGAACTAGCCATTTTTCTTTCGCGATAGGGTAAATCAGCCGCACCTGATAATCGTCAACCAAATTCTTAAGCTTATTGCGAATGGCAGAAAAGTTGCCGGTTTGGATTTCAATTAAAAGTTCGTGTCGTACTAAGTCAATTATGTAGTTCCCTACCCTACTCTCAACTTTATCACCCGTCTGGGCATATAACTCTTTGATCTGCGCATGTAAAGAATTTTCGTTCTCCGTCCCAATACGATTCATCTTTTTATTATATAGCAATTTGATAATTCCCTCCCTTGTCCAAATCTGTTAAGATAAAAATATCGCAGAAGATAAATCTAAAAAATCAAGCGGGAAGATGTTGGCAATTGCGGCGATAGTCATAGGCATCGGAGTGATAGCAGTAGTTGTTTTTGTAAAAACTCGCGGCGGGGAAAAAACTTCGGTGACTTCTGATGGAGAAAATGGCGCTTCTGTGAAGGAGAACGGAACAACAACAGAAGAAATTACGCTTTATCCCTGCCATTCCCCCGCCAATAGCAGTTTAGAAACAGTACCCGGATTTGATGTGATTGATCTTTCTGCCGTAAAAACTCATGAAGATGGTCCCGATTATGACCGCTTAACAAGTCTTCCTGCAATTTCGTTATCCGAATTTGAAGCGGTGCTCTCGCCTACTCACGATGTTTATTATCAGATAACTAAGGATACCAGACTGTATACCGCCTTCTGGGGAGTAGCAGTAAACATGGAAGTTTGTGATGAAAACAACATGACTAATATTCCTCTGGAAGAAGCCTCAGAGGTTAATTTAATTCCCGAGGATTCGCCAGCCGCTTCTGCCACCAGCTATATGCACGGCGGACATATCCCTTCCAAATCCGGCAAATACCGGGTGGACGGCTATATGTTTTATGATGGCCGCTGGCACCTCACCCACCAAATGGAAGGCATCGTTTTCACCCAATAGCTTCATCACTTCCCACCCGATTTATACATTGAAACAGACAAATTGAGTTGACCGATATATATCCCGTGCTGTAAAATAATCAGCAGGCTTAACAACAAAATACAAACTGCTTTAGGCCGATAAAAACTCAATACTAAAACATATGGAGGCAGTCAGATAGAATGAAAATGCTAGGGCACTACCTTATCAGAAGGCTGAAGTTGGAAAAGAAAAGAAGAAGAAAACATGTCATCTGGAATGGGAAAAGCATCACAATCGCACAAGCTCTTAAAAACGCCCAGCGGTTAGAAGCTGGTGATATGGTGAATGCCACTCTAGCCAAACTGTCCGGGGCAGAACTCAGTAGATTTTCTACCTAGCGGCAGTCAATTACAAAAAGCCTATCCGCCTCGATGAGGGTTAACAAATACCCGCCTTCATCGAGGCCTTTCTTTTTCCCCGCTACCCCAGGAACCAATTAAGTTACCTACGCCATTGGACTTCTGAATATATTCATTGTCCCAATCAGTAAGAATCCGTGGTGAGGTTAATCAATTGGTTGCCAGAGCTGGGCAACCTTGCCAACTGCTCATGTCCCTCTTTTACCTTTCACACCCTAAACTCTTTGCAAATCGCTACTTTGTTTCTCGAACAGGTTATTGAGTAATTGAGCTAATGGAGTTAATGAGTAGTTAATGTCGTGGTTAATGTGATGGTTAATGCGGTGGTTAATACGGTGGTTAATGCAGTCCCCCAGGGGCGGGCTAGCCGTCAAATCTGCCTTTGGCAAAAGGCGCGGATTTGAAAAAAAAGGCGGGCAGCCAGGCTCTCTGCTACACACAATCGCTTGTTTGCAACACTGGCTACCCGCAGAGTTCGTTACCTCAGCTTTAGGAAGCGCAGAGCCCGGTGCCATAAATCCTGCACACCTGCGTTCTGCTCCGCCCCAGCCTTCTTCGCCAGTTGCTCCAGCTCTTGCAGCTTCTCCAGAACCTGCTGAAGCATTTCGCGCATAGCCTGCTCTTCTTCGGCAGACACCACCCGAGAACTGTCAAATAGAGATTTGTACAGGGCAACAGCGGCATCGTAGGTCGGCGCGGAGATTCTCACGCGCCAGAATTCATTTCCTTGTCTCGAAAATGCGTCGACGAAGGCTTGCGCGCCGTTCTCGCTGACCAGATAGCCGCTGGGAGCCCGCAAGATCCGCCCCGCAAAGAGGCCTTCATCATAGATATTGACCTTACGGATGGGAAAATCCGCAAGGCGGGCGGGCACACCACCAACAAAGGTTTCAGCCTCGGCGAAAATACCACCATTGTCAAAATGCCACTTGACGCCGAGTATAGAAACGCCACAGTAGCCCTCTTTGTCCGCTCCGTTTCGTTCCCTTACTACTTGCCGGACATTTTTTGCCCGGCGTTTTACATCGAGGTAAAGTTTGATATTCACGGTACTGACCTCCTCATCATCTTCAATCATCATCAGGTTTGACTGCGGCAACAGAGAGCCAGCTGAAAACCTGACTTTCTCAGATTTCCAATTAGCTCCCTGCTGTATGTGCTTAAAGTGCAAAACCAAAATATCATCCGAAATTGAGAAAATTATAGCATGAAAGTTGGCATATGTCAACGCTACGGGACAGTACGTCGGGGGCAGGGCATAAAATAGGGCTCAACCCTGTCAACATTACTAAAGATCGGTAATGCGGGGACAGCGTTAAACCCTAATTCAAATACAAGCGAAAATTAAAGGCGGGAAGGAAAAATCTATTCCTCCACCGGGGCGGCGCCGAGGGTAACAGAAGGTGTTAGAATCTTGCTATTACGCCAGATTTTAAGAGTTATCTTGTCACCAACTTTGTGTTTAAGAATAAGCTTGCCGAGAGTGTTAGTCTTATCAATTTTCGTCCCGTTGACATGAGTGATAATGTCGCTCTCTTTAACCCCGGCCTCCTCAGCGGCGGAATCAGCCACAACACTGCGAATATAAGCGCCAGAAGCCAGCTCTCTTTCTTCGGCCAGCTCCTCACTAACAAACAGATACTCCACCCCTAAAAACGGCCGGCTGACCCGCGTTCCAGACTTAAATTCTTCTAGAAGTTCTGCTACACTATTCGCAGGAATGGCAAAGCCAATATTTTCCGTCCCCTGCCCCGTCGCCACATTAACCCCAATGACCTGACCTGCCAGATTCAAGAGCGGCCCGCCGGAGTTACCCGGATTCAAAGCGGCATCAGTTTGAATAACATCTTCCAGCCGCTGATATTGCCCCAAGCCAGAAGACGCTGTGATCCCTCTGCCAATACCAGAAACGACCCCCTTAGTCACCGTGTTGTAAAAACGGCCTAAAGCATTACCAATAGCCACCACTGTTTGGCCGACTTTAAGCGCGTCAGAATCACCCAACTCAAGTGCTTTAAAATCACCATCTTCAATCTGCAATATGGCTAAATCGTTAAGAGAGTCACGATAAATACTGGTAACCGGGTAACGATTACCGTCATTATCAACTATCGTATATCCCGCCACGGTGCTAATAACCACGTGCCGATTGGTCACAATTAAATTTTCTCCTGCCACAAACCCAGTGCCAATAGAAGCCTCTTCCAAAACTGGCCCCCTATACAAATCGTAGGTTACCTGCTTCTCCAGAACAGAAACAACAGACGGCGAGGCACTCTCTACCACTTCAATAACTGCTGATTCTTCCTCCACCACCCGCTGGGTTACACTACTAGAACTGCTGGATGAACTTTCCTGCTGTACCAACGGCCATCTAAACTCCCACTGTCGCCAGTTGATCTGATCAGTCCAGTCCCACCCGGGAGATAGAGCAACTATCAAGCAGAGCGTCGCAAGGGCGAAAAGAATCAAAGTGAGCTTTTTGGTAGATTTGTCTTCGTTCATAATTTGAGCTGTAAGTAATTAGGTAACTGGGTAATTAGGTGATTGGGTGATTAGGTAGTTGAGCAATTAAGCGATCGAGCGATTCCAGCGCAAAACTAAAATCTCAAAACGTAAAACCACAACCTAAAGCTAAAAGCTTTTCGCTTTAAACTGTAATTTTGCGCTTTGCCACTCCCTTCACAGACTAAAGTCTACTACTAGCAAACACTCAATTCTAACTATGTAACTATGTAGCCATGCAACTATTACAACCCTGAGAATAACACGCTGAAGCATGTCAGTCCAGCTCGCCAACTTTTAACTTTTAACTAGTTCTATCGCCTTCTCCATCTGACTATCTCTCCCCTCCTCTACCTCTTGTTCGCTTCTCTCAATAATAACATCCGGCGCAAGACCGTCGCCATCAATAGATTGACCATCGGGAAGCAGCCATTTGGCCGCAGTTACGTGCAATCCAGCCCCCGCCCCTAAATCCAACGCTTCCTGCACAGTCCCTTTACCAAAAGTTTTTTCTCCTACCAGTGTGCCGCGATCACGCGCCTGAATAGCCCCAGCAACAATTTCCGATGAGGAAGCGCTTCCGCCGTCAACCAATACTACTACTGGAATTTCCGTCAATTGCCCCTTATGATCCAGCCCTAGACTTTGCTTGCGCCCATCAGCCTCCTGCCGGTAGGCTATTTCGCCATCACTAAAAAATTCCGCCCCTACAACCAATGCCCCCTCTAGGTACCCACCCGGATTCCCTCTGAGATCTAATACAACTCCTTCGGCATTTTCCTTTATAATTTCACTAACTGTCTCCTGCCAAACTTTTTTAATATCACCGCCAAAACGGTAAAGACGCACAACCGCCACGTTGTTTTCCCACTTAAGATTTACTGAAGGTAAGGCAATCTCTTCCCTCCTAACTTTAATGTTCAAAACTTCAATTTCGTCGTTTTGAACATCTGCCCGACCGACGAGAAAGTTCACCTCGGTCGCTTTCTCCCCACGAATCATCGTCACTGCTTTGGTCAACGACCAGTCCTGCGTGGATTCCCCCTCAACTTCCAGCAACATATCCCCACTCCTTAAACCCGCCATCTCGGCAGGCGAGCCTTCAAGCGGAGCCACCACCACCAACTGATGTTCTTTAAAACCCAGCTCGGCACCAATTCCTTCATAAACACCCGAAAGCGAATCTTTAAAGTCTTTGTTTTCCTCGGGGGTATAAAAAACAGTGTAAGGATCATCTAGGCTGTCCACCATTCCAGCAATAGCACCATAAAGCAAATCCTTAGCCACCAGGCGCGAACTATCATAGTACTGATCTTCCAAGACTTGCACAACTTCCCAAAAGAGAGTTAAGTCCAAGTTCCGGCTCATTATTCCCTGCTTAATAACATTCACACCATGCCCTCTAATTGATAACTGATACCCCGTATAACCCAAATACCAGCCGGTGGAAAGCATAGCAAAAAGGGAGAGAATGAGTATAGCTTTGTAGGTAAATTTGCATTTTCGGGGCATGGGTTTTTGGTAATTGGGTAACTTTACCTGCCTCTGGCAGGTGGGTAATTAGTTAATTATGTAGGTAATTAGGCGAGTAATTAAGTTGGAAATTAAGTTATTACAACCTAATTACCAGCCCCGAGCTTGTCGAGGGGCAAAATTACCTAATCACGGGGAGCCGCACCAAGCAACGCTTGGTGAAGGCGAACTAATTAGCGAATGATCTCAAGATTCCTTACCGGCACTTTTCTAACCTCCCCATTTACCTCCACCTCGCAAACTTGTACCATTAATTCCGATTCCAACCTCTCCGGTTTATCAAGCAGACGTTTCATTCTACCAAACTCATCCAAGCGGGGTAGGTTAATTAATCTAACAATATCATCTTTCTGTGGGACGGCAAACTCCTCCTCAGATACAACCATACCTTGAGCTTTTGACTTCGCTTGGCCCGACAGCGGGATTATTAAACAAGACGAACTTCCCAAAATCATACCGAAACTGTTCTCAGAGCGCGCCAGAAAGTCAAAAACTTCTTTTCGCATTGGTTGATAACCAAACCCCTCAGTAATAAAAATAGTAATACCGATATCTTCCGAAAGCCCGCGCGCCTGGGTCACAACCCTGTCAAAATCCCGCCAATGAATACCGCCACACACTATCCCCCGCACACGGAGCGCCAAACACTTATGAATTACCTCTTTAGAAAGCAAGGCTCCCCCGATTATGATGCGCCCACTGCAGGACTCGTCAATCACATGCGGAACAATGGCAATGTCGGGATTAGTAACTATTTTAAGCACACCTTCACGATCATTACCCGCTGTTAAAGACCCTCTAACTTCACTAACCACAGTGCTAATCTCCACACTTTCCCCCGGCACAATCTTATCAATAATTCCACTAACGCCAGCTACCAAACGATATTCCTGCGGCGCCTGCTGAATTGTTAAAACCCCGCTTTTTCCCGAAAAAGAGTGGAGCACCCCACTAATGGGACTAATAAACTCTAGTACCTTTAAGCCCCACATCTTCTTGGTCCGCGCTACAACCGTGCCCTGGTAAATCTGTGCTCCTACTGACCGCAAAATCGTTTCCTTTACCCTAGACAGCCGAAGGTTAAACAAACGGCCGAGATCATAATTCTTAAAACCAGACACCCGCCAGCAACTCCCAACCACTGTTTCCGGACGGACCTTTTCTCCCTTTTTGACTACTACCCTTCCCTTCACCGGCAAAGTGCGCACTATAGTCCGATATGTATTTTCTATGGCGATGGTTCGAGTTGGTAATAACATTTTTCTCCTTTTGTCTCTCAACCCTATTTTAGCGCCTCTTTCCATCTCTTTACTAATTTCCTACCCTCCTCGCTAACTTTAGGTTTAATTAGCGGACGACCACGAGCATCAATTACTAAACCAACCTCACCACCTTTCAATTTAACCTCTGGATTAAACCCCCTAAGCTCCACATCCCCCGCTAACTCAACCTTCATAGCACACTCTTGGTCTTTGCTGAGCGGTACTCTTATCAAATCACCACTTTTAAGAACAACTTCCATTTCTTCGTCTAAACCCCAGTCGAGAAAAAATCGCCCCAAAACACTTCCTGCCTTTTGCCGATGAGACAGGGCAACCGTGGTCCCCAAACAAACCAAAAAGGTTTCGCTATCCTCACCTAAGCGCGACAAAAAGGGTAATAAACCGCACTGGTCTACCCAAACTTCATTTACTCCTTCAGCAGAAGTGCCATCCAAAAACATCAACACCAACTGGCACCAGGCGGGAACACCTGCCAAAACCGCGCCACCAAGAATCACCCGGTTAATAATGTCCCAATCGACAAAACCAAATTCAGTTAGGATTTCTCTCGCCAGTGCCTGCTCAAGAAATAATGCCCTCTGCGTATCTGGCAGCTGCCATGGGAAAATACTTTTATTGCCAACATAATCACCAACCTCCTGGTAAGTCACCTGCTCAGTCAACCAGCGCGCCAACTTAGCTTCTGAGGCAAAGCCTCTCACTGCTCGCCGCGCCCCCCCCCCTACCCCGTACTCCACCAAATTACTTTCACATCGACCGTTAATACCACGCCACAGCCAACTCTTGCCTGCACCAATTTCCATAATTATGAAATTCTCTTTCTGCACCAACGATTGACACAAATTCCCTATTAATTCCCCTTCGGGCACACCCTCTTCTGCTACACCTACTTTCACTTTAGGAGAATAGGAAATCAAGACTTCCGTCAGTTCCGGCGATAAATTCAATGAATTATAAATATGATTTATACTTCTGTCCGAAGTTAAACATTCCTGCCGACCAGTAAGCCTAAAACCATTCTTCTCACGAGAAAAAAGAACTGCCTTAGTAATGACGCTACCAATATCTACAAAAAGGCAGGGTTGAGGAGGCTGAGACATTGTGGGAAAAAAACACGACAGCTTCTTAAACTCAAAGTTAGCCGCAGAACCCACTTTAGTGGATGAAGGCAAACGAGAGTTAAAGCATCGCCATTTGACGAGCCCTATTGATTGCCAAAGATAACTGCCGTTGATGCCGAACACACAAACCACTCTCACTGCGCGGTATAATCCTCTTCCGAGGTGTCATAAAACGCTTGAGCCGTGCTATATCCTTATAGTCCGGTGTTAAACCATCAGTACAAAAAAGGCACTTTGCCAAAGATTTCTTTTTAATTAGCTTGCCCAGCTTATGTAGTCTTGCGGACATAAATATACCTCCCCCTACATTATGTAGAGGAATTATAAACTAAACCTTACCAAAGCTCCACCACGAGGCCCAAGGCAATATCCTAGGCACTACCCATTGTCACTCTCCTCAACCTGCGGTTGACCTCCTGACTCGCCAGCTTCGTTCTCATCTTTTTCTGCAGCTACCTGACTTTTATCTACAGCCGTGGCATTATCTACGGGCAAGTTCTCTTTTGCGCGAGCCTCCCTCACCGAGCGCGGCACATCTAAAGCAACCATCTCTTTACAAACAACCTCCGTGCGGTAAACTTTCGTGCCCGCATCTGTGTCATCCCAACTACGAGTGTTTAATCGCCCCTCAATGAAAACTTTGCGACCCTTAAAAAGTAACTGTCCACACAACTCGGCAAGTTTACCCCAAGCAACAACATTATGAAACTCTGTCTCCTCTCGAACATCATCAGAATCCGCTGGTGACCATTCTCGATTAGTAGCCACACCAAACGTGCATAAAGCAGTCCCACTAGCCGTGTAATGTAACTCCGGGTCCCGCGTTAGATTTCCCAACAAAAAGACCTTATTCATTGATCTAGTAGCCATTAATTCTCACCTCCCGATTATAGTTTGACGGGGCAAGACAGACTTGCCGGGTCGCATTGCGAACATTTTTACTCCTCCACCTTTGTCAACATTACCCGCAAAATATCTTTTTCTCTTTGAAATTCCTTCTTCAATGATGCAACTTTCTCTTTAGGTAACTCAATTCCAAAAAAGACATAATTCGCGCTCTCTTCACGATCAATCATGTAAGTCAGCTCGCGCTTGCCCCAAAAGTCCACCTCATTAACCTTGCCACCCGCATCCTCAACTAATTTCTTAATTAAATCTTGCGCTGGCTTTTGCAGTACGTTGAGGCGGACAATAGCCAAGAGTTCATATATCTGCCCTATTGTTTCTTGCTTCGTCTCCGACATCGGGAGTATTGTAGCACATAGAGGAAAATCGGTAAACAGGAATCAGTGGTCAGTTTTCAGTGATCAGTTTCTAGCTGGCAGTAATTTCAGTATTCTCCGGAGTATCTTCAAGCCGATACCCCATACCTTGGAGCCTTTCTCTGATTCCATCTGCTTTAACGAACTCTTTATTTTCACGTAATTCTTCTCGCTGAGAAATTAACTTTTGAACCTGCTCTGGCAATTCTTTTAACTCATAACTCTGAGTTTTTAATTCATCATTCAGCAAATCCAGCCCCAGCACTTTATCCCACTTTTCAGCCAGACTAAGCCTATCTACCGCCGATAAATCCTCGGCCTTCACCATTTCCCATAAAACAGCCATGGCTCGGGGAGTATCCAAATCATCGTTGATTGCTCCCTGAAATCGTGCACTGAACTGCGCTATTACATCCACATGATCTTTTTCACTTCCGGTCCCACAACGATGAACTGACTCTGACTCTGACTCTGACCCTGACTCTGACCCCAACTGCAGGCGGGACAGTTTCCCTCGTAGATTACGATAACCGTTCTGTGCCGATTGCAAAGCTTCCCAAGTAAAGTTTAAGGGCGAACGATAATGAGCCGTGAGATAAAAATAACGCAGGGCCAAGGGCTCAAACCCACGCTTCTTAATATCATCAATCGTATAAGCATTCCCCAAACTTTTACCCATCCGTCCACCATCTACCAATAGGAATGCGTTATGCACCCAATATTTAACATATTGCTTACCGGTCGCCGCCTCGGATTGGGCGATCTCGTTGGTATGATGCGGAAAGATTAAATCCTCACCGCCTGTATGAATATCCATTTGCTCATCTAGATATTTCATGCTCATTGCCGAACACTCAATGTGCCATCCCGGATATCCCCTGCCCCACGGGCTGTCCCACTGCAGAATATGCTCCGGCTGATTCAATTGCCAGAGACGAAAGTCGCAGGGGTTTTTTTTAGTTTCATCGGCCACGACATCTTCTCGTGCCGCCTGCATTTGTTGCTTTAAATCACACCGCGCCAATTTTTCGTAATTTACAAACTTACTTACATCAAAATATACTCCGGTTGACGTAATGTATATATATCCCTTTCGCTCTAATCGCTCTATTAACTTAATCATCTCTCCCACATGCTCGCTGGCACGAGGACGTTCGTTTGGCTCTAAAAAGTTTAACTCTTGTGACTTCTGAATAAAATCCTTTTCGTAAAAGTGGGCAATTTCCAAAGGACTTTTACCCTCACGGCGGGCGCCTTTCTCCAATTTGTCTTCGCCCGTATCGGCATCAGATACTAAATGGCCGACATCGGTAACATTCATCACATAATTAACTTTGTAGTTGTTAAATTCCAGTACCCGCCGCAAAATATCCGCCGTAACATACGCACGGAAATTCCCAATAGTAATGTAGGAATACACCGTCGGCCCACAGGTATACATTTTCACCTCCGGTGGGTTTAGCGGCTTAAAATCTTCTTTTGTACGAGAAAGGGTGTTGTAAAGTTTCATAATTAAAATTCCGTTCTCCCCTCCAGCGCCCTACTCAACGTGACACTGTCCGCGTACTCCAAATCTCCCCCCGTTGGCAAACCCCTCGCAATTCTCGTAATCTTTATCCCTTCTAAACTTTTAACTTTTTCCGCCAGAGGCGGACCAGCCTTTGGCTGGAACTTTTCACCCACCTTCGCTAAAGCTATGGCGGGCAAGCTTTGAACTTGCTTTTTAATATACATTGCCGTTGCCTCACCTTCCATAGTCGGATTCATCGCCAGAATTACCTCTCCTATATCTCCATAACTCAATCTCCCCATTAACTCATTAATCCTAAGTTCCTCCGGCCCAATACCAGCAATGGGATTAATAACCCCTCCTAAGACATGATAAACGCCGTGGAACTTGCCCGTGTTTTCGATCGCCAATACATCCAGGGGCTCCTCGACCACACAGATTACCCCTTGCTGACGATTCTCGTCACTACAAATCTCGCAGGGATCACTCTCGGCAACATTAAAACAGCGAGAACAAACAACTGTTTGCTGTTTTAGGCTTGTTACTGCCTCTGCTAAACGCAAAGACTCTTCCTCCGGCGCTCTCAGTAAAAAATAGACCAGCCGCGCCGCCGTCTTCGGCCCAATCGTCGGCAATTTGCGAAACTCATCAATTAGGTTTTGGACAGGTTTGATCGTTTTCATTTTTTAAACTTTCCTCTAGCCCTCTTCAACAACAACTTTGCCCACCAGCAAAATGTCACTGCGCACTGCTAAAGTATATTACATAGATCGTATCTCTCGCTCTGTACAATACGCCTGAAACATTGCCATTGCTCTTTCTTTACCGGAAACGAAAATTGCTCTAGCCGTTTCCCCTTTATAGCAATAATCTGAGCATCATCTACTTCGGGATAGACATCCTGCAACCTAAACCACTTATCAACCTGATTTGCTTCTACAAAATCCTCCGTTAAATCTTCTATTGCTACAAAAAAACGATTATAACGCCTAGCGAATTTATTAATTTCCTGTTGTTTCGCAAGATTTTCCAGATAGTGCCAAATTTTATCCTGGAAATCACATAAATCTTTCTGTGAACCTAAATATACCCTGGGACCAAAGTTAGCTACTAATCGATAGGCTGCATCTAGAGCAAGTAAGGGGTCATCATTGAAAAGATTTTTGAAATTACTTTCTATACGCGTAGAATTTGTATCTATCGCCATCTTTTCTTCTAAAAACCGCCCTGGGTTCAACCTATAGTACTCACCCAAAAACACCCTTCTTCAAATCATCAAGAATCGTCGGTAGTCCAATAGCGGACAACCTTTCATTCACCCTTTCAATTAAACCTCCTCTATAATCCATGTTGGTCTCGCTTTTAAAAAGAAACGACAGATCAAAATCACTATTACGCTCTGGAATCCCTTGGACCCTAGTGCCAGTCACATTCACACATACCAAACAATTTCGGGTGTCCAAATCCCTAAGCCACAAACGCAACGCGCTAAACATCTTTCTTGTCTGCTCCACTTGAAGAAACAACGGAAATCTTTTTTTATACAAAACATTGATATCATCGGGCATACACATCAATTCTGGTGTTCGGTAATTAACGGTCAAGTCGACACCAGGGAAAAAATCACCCACCCATCATCTTCCTAGCCATAACCTGCTGAATTTCGCGCACTGCCCTATTAAATGCATCCCGCAAGTCGTTACGAAGCTCACCACCAACTTTAACCTGCTTAATCTGCAAATCACCCCGAATGGTAATTTCTACCCCCCCGTGTTCCACGGTAACTTCTTCTGCTTTCATTTTCCTCTGCATCTGTAATGCTTCTTTAAGTGCCCCCGGCGCAGAGGCTATGTCTTTTAGTGAAGAAAGTTTGTCAAACATGGTTGGAGCTTGGTGATTAGGTAGGTAATTAAATTGGTAATTAGGTTGGTAATTAAGTAGGTTAAAGTTGGAATTAAGTCGTGACAACCTAATTACCCAATTACCGATATAACCACCTTCTCACTTTATCCATCGCAGACTAAAGTCTGCTACTACAGTAAAAAACTTTTCACTTTTTCCGCCAGACCCGCCTGCCGGCGAGGCAGGGGCGGACCAGCCTTTGGCTGGAACTTTCAATTTTTAACTTTCGCTCTCCACCTCTCCCCCCAATATATCCTGGGCTATCTTGATCAATTCATCCTCACTAAGAGAATCAGAAACCTGAGAAACATCGACCTGCCCACCACTTTGGGAATACCCAGCATTGCTAGAGGAGGGTCTAGGCTGATTAACCTGTTGGTGCAAATAGCAGGTTAGGCGCACATTCTCACCGATAACTTCGGAACACACTTTTTCAACCAACTGACGGTTTTTAGATTCCTCAACTCTTTCTTTGTGAAACTTATAAGCAAACCCTAGACTCATCACCCCTTTCTCATAGCTTTTCGGCTCACAACCCTTAAGGAGCGCGTGCACCGAATGATTATATGGTTGGACCTCTTCCATTACTCTCCGCCAGGTTTCCCCAAGATCCGATAATGCATTTTTTTTCGGCGCATTCTCACTTAGGGTCGCGCTTTTGCCAGCCCGGCCCTTGCCCTCACCAGCAACCACTGTCGCCAATTCAGCCACTTGCGGTTGAGTATCTTCCTTACTCTTTTTGCGACTAGCAGCAACAAATTTTAGCACCAATATCTCCAAGGGTATTTGGGGAAGAGTAGCAAATCTAATTTCTTTTTCCGTTTCTTGTAGATAATCTAGTAATTTCACTGTCTGCGCAATCTCGGCCTCGTTGCCACCAGATAACAATAGATCACATAAGCGATTTCTAACTCGGGATAATAATAAGCCAGCGAAGTAACGCAAATCCCTTCCCTCCTCAACCAGCCCCTTAATCATTTCCATCACTTGTTGTGTTTCACCCTCCAAGAGCAACTTTAAAAATTTGTCTGCCTCACTTTCTAAACTTAACCCCAAGACCTTAATCACCTCCGCCCGAGTAATTTTCCCTGATGTAAAATTAACCGCCTGCTCTAATAAACTCAATGCGTCCCGGTAAGACCCCCTTGCACGCTCAACAATCACCTCTAATGCCGCCTCGTCAGCTTTCAGCTTTTCTTGTTTAACAATCATTTCCAGATGATTAACCAGTAATTTTTCATTAGCTAACTGAAAATCAAATCTCTGACAGCGTGAAATTATTGTCGCCGGCAAGCGATGCGGCTCGGTGGTGCAAAGCACAAAAATAACATGCGTCGGAGGTTCCTCTAAAGTTTTTAGCAAGGCATTAAACGCTTCCTTAGTCAACATGTGCACTTCGTCCAGAACATAAATTTTATACTTACCTTGTACCGGCTGAAAATTAATTTTTTCCCTTAAAGCGCGAACATCATCAATCCCACGATTAGAGGCAGCATCTATTTCGATTAAATCCAAAAAGTTGCCTTTGCGAACCGCAACACAGGCATCGCATTTGCCACAGGGTTCCACGTCCTTGCCCAGCTCACAGTTAACAGCCCTTGCCAATATTCTCGCAACGGAAGTCTTCCCTGTACCGCGCGGACCGGCAAACAAATAGGCATGAGCCATATTATCGGTTTTAAGAGCATTTTTAAACGTCCGGGTTATATGCTCCTGCCCGACAATTTCTTTAAACTTTTGTGGACGATATTTATTGTAGAAAACTGACATGTTTTAAGTTAAAAACTTCATCAACTACTTTACCATCCTCCCCAATGATTCCACCAATTGCGGTATTATTTCCACCAAGAACCCTTTCTCCTCCTCAGAAAATTCACTCAACACATACTCATCTGCATCCACTTGCTCCGGCGGGCGACCGATACCAACTCTAAGACGCCAAAAGTCTTGCGTCCCAAACGACTGCACGATTGAATTAACGCCTTTATGCCCTGCCGAGCCCCGATCTTTCTGCAAGCGAAATTCCCCCAGAGGAACGTCTAAATCATCATGAACAACTATCAGATTATTCAGGGGAACCTGGAATTTGTCAACCAGCGCTTTTACTTGCCTTCCTGAAGAATTCATAGAAACTCCTGTCTTAATCAAACGCATTCCACACAAAAAAAAATCAGTTAACCTCAGCTGTTCCACTATCCAATAACCAACATTGTGACGGGTGTTTGCGTACTTTTCCCCAGGATTCCCAAGACCAACAATGAGGCAGTCGTCAGTTATCCGTTTGCAGTTTTTAGCTGACATGAAATTCATAAATCATTCTAAATTGCTTGCAAAATTCTCGGCCCGAAGATAAGCAAGCCAACAACAACTGACGCTAGTGCCATTACCAGCACTCCCCCAGCGGCGACATCCTTAGCAACTTTAACATTTAAATCATAATGCCCCTGAATAACATTCATCATCGCCTCTACCGCAGTATTAAAAAGCTCTGCTACCAAAACCGCACTGATAGTAAGTATTAGAACCACCCACTCCCAAATCTCAACTTGGAAATACCAAGCGGCAACCAAAACAATCACCCCCACAGGGAGCTGCACGTAAATATTGGACTGCGTGCGCAAGGTGTGGAAAATGCCATCTGTGGCGTATTTGTAAGATTTAGCGTGCTCTTTGAGATGATAAAACGGCATAATAAATAAGTCCTAAGTCCAAAGTGAAAAGTCAAAAGTTATTCCATTTTCAAACCAACTTTTCACTTTGGACTTTTTCCGCCAGAGGCGGACCAGCCTTTGGCTGGAATTTTTAACTTCTTTACAATTCTCTCCTGCACCTCCTCCATTTCTTGCTTATCCTTCCTAGCTTCATCATTATAACCGAGAAGGTGCAACGCACCATGGATAATTAGACGAGCAATCTCCTCCTCTTCACTCACCTCATACTCTTGGGCCTGTCGCCGAGCCTGCTGACGATTAACAACTATTTCCCCCAAGAATAAAACGCCATCCTCTAGTTCCTCGTTGATCGGGAATGCCAAGACATCAGTAACTCCACCCTCCTTCCGGAATCGGCGGTTGAGTCCCTGCATCTTCTCATCATCAGCAAAGATAATAGCAACGTGAATGTCAGCTTGTTCTGAATTATCTTTAGCGAGAATATCTCTTCGCCTTAGCAATCTTTTGCCAACGTAATTTCTTTTCATACTTCTTTCTTTGGGACGGTTTCTCATAAAAACGCAGTTTCTCGAGACGCTCCATAAGCCCAACCTCCCTAACCCTATAACGGAATCGCCTAATAAGGCTTCCTGCTGATTCTCCCGGTTTGGCCGCCACGGTTACATTAGAATCGTCGGGTAAAGATGCCTGATCTTGCCCTTGTGGCAATCCCACATCTCCACGGCTAGCCTGTTCGCGGCCACGGGACACATCCTGTTTGTTTTTTTCATTATTTTCCGCCACATTTGAACACCTCCTTAATGAGAGCCAGAAATTGCTACTGCAATTTCGATGACTGA
>JAHISN010000069.1 GCA_018818265.1 Patescibacteria group bacterium
GGTTCTGGGGGACAGTAAGGGCATGCAAATCAACTACGCAGAAAATGTTAGCTTTCTGACTCTGGGTTTTAACCCAATTACGGACAGCGCCAATATAATTGCCGACATGCAGGTTCCCGCTGGGGGCTATGCCAGAAAAGATAACTGGTTTAGGAACTTTGGTTTTTTGATTCATATTTCTCATTCTATCGTTTCTTGCTGGGGTGTCAACTGCGCAAGCAGACAAATACGCCCCGCAATCCAATCTCTCATCTGTGGTATAGTTAGGGCCAGTGGCCGATAAGAAAGCTCAGCTCGCAACTATTGCTAATGAAATCTCCCATTGTCAGAAATGCCCCTTGTTTCAGGCGGCGACTAATCCAGTGCCGGGAGAGGGCAACCCCGATTCACTTGTCTTTTTTGTTGGCGAGGCGCCTGGCTATTATGAAGATCAGCAAGGGCGGCCGTTTGTGGGACGAGCTGGTAAACTACTAGACGAAGCTTTGGCTAAGATCGGAATGACCCGCGGAGAAGTATTCATCAGCAATGTTTTACACCACCGCCCACCGTCCAATCGTGATCCTTTGCCTAACGAAGTAGAGGTCTGTAAAAGCTATGTTATGCGCCAATTGGAAATAATTCAACCTGAAATCTTGGCTACACTGGGGCGTTTTGCTATGAATCTGTTTTTGCCCGATGCTAAAATTTCTCAAGCCCATGGTATGATGAAACGAACCGATGGACCCGCTCCTGCGGGTCAAGATAAATTTGACTTTGTCATCTTTCCGCTGTATCATCCTGCTGCGGCCCTGCGTTCAACTAAAATAAAGGAGGATTTTCTGTCCGACTTTGAAAAATTGGGGAAATTAGTTAAAATGAAGAATGGGGAAGTAACCGCGCTAATGGGCAGAGATGAAGAAGATATGAAGACGGAGCAGATGGGATTGTTTTGAGATAAAATTTAAAATTCAAAATGCCTGCCTCGCCGACAGGCGGGCAAAATTGCAATTCGAAATTGAAAGTTGACACAAAGACGGTAGGAGTAAGTACAGAGTGTAGCTTGAAAAAGAGACGGGCTTTTGAGCAGTCCTAATTGTAGTAGCAGACTCGTGCCGTGTACCGAATGGTACTGCGGTTAGTCTGCGCTGTATACGCGCAATAAATTGCGCTACTACAACGGATACTAACGTTTACGCCCTGTCAGAAATGAATTTTGAATTAAAAAACAACTTGTCCCAATTACTTCATGGAAGCACAAAATAACACATCCCAACTAAAGATTATCCCATTAGGCGGTTCTGGCATGGTCAATAAGAATTTGTTTGTATATGAATACGAAGAACATATCGTTATTGTAGATTGCGGAATTGGATTTCCGGAGTCGGAGCAATTGGGAATAGATGTGGTTATCCCCGACATCAGCTACCTTAAAGACAAACTCAAACATATTCGTGGCATCGTTATCACCCACGGTCACGAGGACCACTACGGCGCCCTACCCTATGTTCTGGAAGATTTGGACTTTCCGCCAGTTTATACTTCTAAGCTAGTCAATGGTTTCGCTCAAGTTAAACTAAAAGAACATGGCTTACTTAAACGGGCGAGGCTGCATATTTTTCCCACAGATGACTCTTTCTCTCTTGGTTGTTTTAACTTTACGCCATATAGGGTCAATCACTCCATTCCCGATGCTTTTGGGTTTTTTATCAAAACTCCCGTCGGCAACATAGTACATGCCTCTGATTTCAAGTTCGATTGGACACCGGTTGATGGCAAGAAATTTGAAATTGGGAAATTAGCCCGGCTAGCACAAGAAGGCACACGCTGTTTATTAACCGACTGCCTTGGAGCTAACAGCGAAGGCTACACCCGTTCGGAACTGTTTATTCAAGACACTTTCGAAGAAGAAATCGAAAATGCCCCGCGGCAGGTTTTTATTACCACCGTTTCTTCCAACATTTCCCGCATCCAGCAAGCAGTTAATGCCTCCCGCAAGTTCGGCCGCAAAGTAGCTTTCATGGGGATGTCCATTTTGCAAAACACGGAAGTTGCTAGAAACCTGGGATATTTGGATATTTCTTCCAAAGATATTGTTCCCATCGAAAAGATTCACTCATACCCCGACGAAAAGTTAACTGTTCTTATTGCCGGTAGTTATGGACAGTCGTCTTCTTCTCTAGCACGGGTAGCTAGCGACAGCCACACATTAATAAAGCTTAAACCAAGCGCAGTAGTAATTTTCTCCGCCGATCCTATCCCCGGGGTTTATGACCAGGTTGGCGCCCTTATCGATAAATTAGTAGAACGGGGGGCGCGCGTTGCCTATTCGGAAATTCAGGAAAACCTGCATGTTTCGGGCCATGGCTCACAGGGGGATTTATCAATACTAGCGGGGATTGTTAGGCCGGACTACTTTGTACCCATCGGCGGCAGCCCGCGTCACCAGCGAGCCTACGCCCAACTGGTCGAAAGGATGGGCTTTGCGCGTGGTAATGTTTTGGAACTGCGGGATGGTGAAGGAATAATTATCTCCCCTAATAGCGTAGAACAGAAGAAAATGGTTTCGCTCACAGATGTTTTTGTAGATGGTTCGAGCGTGGGAGATGTGGGCAAAGTAGTTTTGCATGATCGCCAAGTTATGGCGGAGGAGGGCATTTTCATTGTCATTATTAAAAAAGACGCTCGGGGCATGCTCCGCGACTCAGTAGATGTTATTTCCCGCGGATTTGTTTACATGGCAATTTCCGACAAGCTAGTCGGGAACGCTAAAGATATCGCCAAGCAAGCGATTAGAAACAAAAAGGCTTCTGACTGGAATCACGTCCGAGGGCAAATTGAGAAACAACTCTCTGGCTTCTTATACCGCAAGACCAAAAGAAATCCAATGGTACTGCCAGTCTTGGTGGATTAATAAATCTTCACACAGGATCCCGATTCCCGATAGACAATTCGCGTCGCGTGTCTGTGCGGGCCTAGTTGATTTATTGATGTATAATGAAAAAACAATTAACCCATGCCTAAACGAACATACCAGCCCAAAAACAGGAAACGCGCAAAAACACACGGCTTCCGTGTTCGGTCAAGAACTCCGGGAGGGCGGCGTATATTACAGAGGCGCCGTGTCAAAGGTCGTCATTCTCTTTCTGTAAGTGACGAGTTACCACCACGGCGAAAATGATGCCAATAGCCAATTTTGACAACAGAGAATTACCACTTGAGTTAACGCCTTTTATTAGGCAGCCTCTAGAAAATGTGAAAAAGGGTTTGTCTGAAGCCGGTTACAACAAAAAATTTGTGAAGAGCGTGGTAACAGGTTTAAAAAAGACCTATGCTCCAGCGAAAATACCGTCTTACCGAAAACAGGGACTTTCTTAAACTAAGACGCAAAGGACAACACCAGGGCTCACCCCACTTCTGGCTAAATTGGCTCCCCAACCGTCTCCCTCACTCTCGTTTTGGCTTTGTAGCCTCTAAGAAACAAATCGGCAACGCCGTACAGCGCAACCGTGCCGTGCGTTTACTGCGCGAATCCGTACGCCTCAATTTGGACAAAATTAAACAGGGAATTGATGTAATGTTTGTCTGCAAGCCCGGATTGACAGAAAAAAAATATTCCGAGGTAGAGAAAGAACTTCTCTGGGTATTAAAAAAAGCAGGAGTGTTATATAGTCCCCGCAATTCAAATCTACCCAGGACGCTGTTGTAGCGGCTAGACTTCCACGCGATGCCGCATGGCTGTCGTAGTCTAGCGGTTAAGAAACGTAACGACTTCCACATCGCTTTATGAGACTCCACGGGCTCCGCTCCGCCAGTGGTTCCAAGTAAGGACTTATGACGTCTAACTAGTGTTTATACTAAGTGTTTTGCCAGTTCAGCCAAAAAATGTGCATTGTGTGAAAATTTGGCCACATTAACTGCAATTTCATTTTACCCAAATGCAAGCACGTGCGCAAATTTATTAATTCCCCTCACAAACATCTCCTTCTTCCATACGTTAATTTGTTCTGAATTTTAAGTTGCCTTACCTGCCAAGACTGGGCTTAAGCGATGCGGGTGGGTCTTTGCCTGCCCGCAATGCGAGCATAGCGAGACAGGCGGGCGCTTTGCCTGTCCTTTGTGGCCTTGGCGAAGGAGGAAGTTTTGAGCTTTAAGCTTCTCAATGTTATACTTACCCCATGCCAAAGCCTCTTGAAGAACTTAAAAAAATCCGTTTGGAAAAATTGAATAAGCTGCGGGAAAAAGGCATTGACCCTTTCCCCGCTTCGTGGGAGAAACTTGACAAGCGTATTAAAACTGCGGCTTGCTCTGAGTTGCCGGTAGGCAGCGAAGGGGTAGTCGCCGGCAGAATTATGAGCTGGCGGGGGCACGGAAAAATCATCTTTGCCGACCTGCGCGATGATTCCGGGCAAATTCAGTTGTGCTTTAAACGGGATGATCTGCCAGAGGCAGACTTTGAGTTACTTAAGCTTTTCGATCTGGGAGATTTTATTGGCGTTCATGGAGAACTTTTTAACACCAAAGCGGGTGAACTGACCGTCCTCGTTAAAGACTTCAGGCTGTTGACCAAATCTTTACGTCCCTTGCCTTCCCAATGGTATGGTCTGGAAGATAAAGAAATCCGCTACCGGCAGAGGTATGTAGATCTAATTCTTAATCCAGAGGTCAAAAATGTCTTTCTGGCCCGAACAAAAATTCTTTCCGAACTGCGCCGCATTTTGGACAAAAATGATTTCATTGAAGTGGAAACGCCAATTTTACAACCCCTCTACGGCGGAGCCGCCGCCAAACCATTTACCACACATCATAATGCCTTGGATATTGACCTTTATCTAAGAATTTCCAATGAACTGTATCTAAAACGCCTCATCGTCGGTGGGTTTGAAAAAGTTTACGAGGTTTCTAAAGACTTTCGCAACGAAGGAATTGACCGTCAGCACAATCCCGAATTCACTCAAATTGAATTTTACTGGGCTTATGCTGATTACGGGCAGTTAATGGAGTTTACAGAAAAAATGCTCGCCGAAGTTATCAAAACTGTTACCGGTGGAACAAAGATAACCTATCAAGAACAGGAGTTGGACTTTTCCCCTCCCTTACCGCGACTCAAATTCTATGATCTAGTTAAAAAGGAAACCGCGATTGATCTAGAAGAAGCAAATACCGAGAAAAAACTGTTAAGTGAAATTAAAAGACAAAAATTAAGAGTTGATTTAGACGGCGTAGCTGGTTACGGAGCATTGGTAGATAAACTTTACAAAGAATACTGCCGTCCCAAAATAATTCAACCAACATTTCTTATTGACTATCCACAGGAAACAATGCCCCTAGCCAAGCGCAAAGAAGATGAACCACAAAAGATTGCCAACTTTCAGCTCTTAGCGTCCGGATTTGAAGTTATTAAAGCCTACAATGAGTTGAATGACCCGATTGACCAAGGATACCGCTGGGAAGAATCGGAAAAACTAGCCGCGCGGGGACTGGAAGAATTCGAAATGGTGGATAACGATTACCTGCGGGCATTGGAGTACGCCATGCCACCCACGGCCGGCTGGGGCATGGGGATTGACCGCCTCACTGCCATTATTACCAATCAGCCGAGCGTTAAAGATATTATCCTCTTCCCCACTATGCGTCCGGAAAAATGAGTCAGCTTGCCCACCCTCCCCACATATGCTATAATGCATCAGCGATTCTTTCTGTACAAAAAATCAAAAAGGATGCCCAGACTTAATTGGAGGAAATCATGCCGCAGGCACGAAAAGGACAACAAGGCCCGCGAAGTCCGCGCAGGGGAATTTCTGTAGTCATCTACGTCGCTTCCGGAAATGTAAAGAAGCCCACCGCTCGCCGTGTTTACCCTACAACTGACAATCCCCTCTCATGGAAAGCTACGCAAAGGCTGTACAGATCGGCACGTTACACTGCAATAAGAAACGGGGAACAGCTCATCCTGATCCCCACCAAAAGGAGGGATCAGAAAATAGCTCTGAAGGCCAAGCCCATAGGGTCACTGCACGCAAGAATTGCAGCGGCATTGTGGCAATACGTCACAGCGGGTAGAAACCCCGAAGTTGTTGTGATAATCGAAGAACTAAAACCAACTAATCACTAATCGCTGAGGGGGCTATAGACATAACATTTTACCTTCGCACTAGCGAATAGTAAAATGATATTCTTGAAAAGATGTCTCTGATACATTTTTATAATGTGACATCTTTAAATTAGCTCCCTCAGTCCCATTCCCCTGAGGTATAATTCCCTCAGTGTCAATTCATCATTCTTTTTTCACAAACCCTCTATTTGTCATATCTGCGGTCGTATTTATCATTGTTTTGGCCCTCGGAATTTTCTTTTTTGTCGGTCAAACACCACCTGCGGAAAATATTATCTGGGGTATAAATTTCTCCCAGAAACACGCCACGAATTTTGGTTTTGACTGGAAAGAAGTTTTTCTGTCGCTAATTGATGATTTAGGTGCGCAAAACATAAAAATTGCCACCTATTGGGATTTAATAGAGCAAGAAAAAGACAGTTTTGACTTCACGGACATAGACTGGCAGATGAAGCAGGCAGAAGATAACGGCGTGCAAGTGACGCTGGTTATCGGCATGAAAAC